>JAZRKZ010000498.1:0-2412 GCA_045646565.1 Lachnospiraceae bacterium | reverse complement strand
CAGAGCATTGAACAGAGCCTTTCCACCTTCTCGTCCCATATGACCAATGTTGTCGATTTCCTCAAAAAAGCTGACGAGGGATCGCTGGTCCTCTTCGACGAGCTCGGCGCCGGAACTGACCCGACCGAGGGCGCCGCGCTGGCGGTCGCGATCCTGGACAGCCTTCACACAAGGGGCATCCGCACGATTGCGACAACTCATTATGCAGAGATCAAGATCTACGCGCTCAAAACGCCCGGCGTTGAAAATGCGAGCTGCGAGTTCGATGTCGCGACCCTCTCCCCGACCTACCGGCTGCTGATCGGGGTCCCCGGCAAGAGTAATGCATTTGCAATCTCGAGAAAACTGGGGATGCAGGAGGATATTATCGAGGACGCCAAATCACTGCTCTCCGATCAGGCAGAAACTTTCGAGGATGTCATCTCCGATCTTGAATCCAAGCGGGCAGGGCTTGAGAAAGAGAAGGAAGACGCCGAGAGAATGCGCCGGGAGATCGAAGTTCTGAAAAAAGACCTCGAATACCAGAAAGCTCATCTTACGGAACAGAAGCAGAAACTCATCAGTGAGTCACAGGTCGAGGCGCGAAAGATCCTGCAGGACGCAAAGGATTACGCGGACCGCACGATCAGCTACTTCGCAAAGCACGGCGGAATCGCCTCCGGCAAGGAAATGGAGAAGGAACGCCAGGCGCTCCGCTCAAAGATCAGCGATCTGAACGGCAGTCTGACGGACATTGACGATGCGAAGGCCAAATCCGGAACGCTCACAGCCAAAGACATCAAAGTCGGCGACGCGGTGAAGGTCATCAGCCTCAATCTGAAGGGAACCGTCAATTCTCTTCCGGACGCCAGGGGCAATCTGTTCGTCATGCTCGGCATCATGCGGACAAAAGTTAGACTCACCGACCTCGAGAAAATCGATGAGGTCGAAATCACGGCGCCCGGCGTCAAAAAGAGTTCTACAGGAAAGCTTCGGATGGAGAAATCTTCCACGGCGACGACGGAGATCAATCTTCTGGGCATGACTGTCGACGAAGCCTGTATGGAGCTCGAGAAATTTATCGATAACGCCTACATGGCCCATCTGCCTTCCGTGCGGATCGTCCATGGAAAGGGCACAGGTGCTCTCAGAAAGGGAGTGCAGCAGTATCTGAAACGCAACAAACATGTAAAGACATTCCGCCTCGGTGAATACGGTGAGGGCGACGCGGGCGTCACAATTGCTGAATTAAAATAAAAGCAATCAAGAAACACAGAAGAAGGTTTTTTTATGGCTGAAAGGCAAAAAGTTTTAATTGTTGATGATGACTCTAATATCGCAGAAATTATATCCCTGTATCTGATTAAGGAAATGTTCGAAACAAAGGTCGCGGAGGATGGCTATGAGGCCCTTGAACTCTTTGAGAGTTTCGAGCCGGATCTGGTCATCCTGGACCTGATGCTTCCCGGAAAAGACGGCTATGAAGTATGCAGGGAGATCAGAAAACAAAAAGATACCCCGATCATCATGCTCTCCGCGAAGGGAGAGACATTCGACAAAGTGCTCGGCCTTGAGCTCGGTGCCGATGATTATATGATCAAACCATTCGACACAAAGGAACTGGTCGCGCGCGTTAAGGCGGTACTCCGCCGCTATCGAAAGGCAGAACCTGCTCCGGAGAAGCCGAAAGCCAAAATTAAGGTGGTCGAATATCCGAATCTGATCATCAATCAGACCAACTATTCGGTCACCTATAACGGAAAGGAACTTGTCATGCCTCCCAAAGAGCTGGAGCTCCTGTACTTTCTGGCGTCGCAGCCGAATCAGGTCTTCACGCGCGAGCAGCTGCTGGACCACATCTGGGGCTATGAATACATCGGCGACACAAGGACCGTTGACGTACATATCAAGCGGCTGAGAGAAAAGATCAGCGACCATACAAGCTGGGCGATCCGGACAGTCTGGGGCATCGGTTACAAGTTTGAAGTAAAGTGACCCTCGGAGATGATTCATGAGAAGAACTCTTTACTGGAAATTCATATTTGCCTATATGGTACTGGCGCTCCTGTCTCTCCTCGTCGTCACGACGCTCGGCAGGCAGCTGGTCCTCAACCGGCTCGTAAAGACTGCGGCTGACACCATGTATACGGAAGCGGCCCAGATCGCGAACACGAGGGGCGTGCGCTATTTTTACGACTCCACTGACCTTCAGGAAGGCTACGAGAATCTGCAGGTCATCGCTGCTGCAAATGAAGCCACGATCCGTGTCATCGCCACGGACGGCACCGAGATCATCAACACGGACAGACCTATGAACCCCAAAAAACCGTACGTCATTTCGTCCTTCAACTATGCGGCGTTCGGCCCCGGCGTTTATGAAATCAGTAATTTCTACGGTGAATATACGGAAGAACATCTGAACGTCATCTGTCC
>JAZRKZ010000497.1:0-5444 GCA_045646565.1 Lachnospiraceae bacterium | reverse complement strand
GCAACTCCTTGGCTCACAGAACGACATGGCTACGATCCGACTTCTTGAAGAATTCCACATTCTTCCGAAGGTGTACAGCACGGATGAGAGGCTTGCTGAACGTCTCCGCGAGTGGAATGAGTATATGAAGTCTGTCGGACTTACTTATATCTTCTGGGATACGCCGGAAGTCCTGACCAGGGAGATCATTAATGATCTCATCTCGGACGGCGGCGAAAAGCTCTATGTCGATAAGGATAAGGTCATGCACCTGATGGCGGTGTGGGCCGACCGGCATGATTCCCTTGGGCGGCCGTTCACCTTCACGACTTATGACGGATATCAGGTCGAGATCGCGGCAGGCGGAGACTACGGCTATGAGCTCAACGAGGAAGCGGTCGCAGAGGATCTCATCAATAAGCTGAACGCCCATGACACCGGCAGCTATGAGGTCAGCTACTGGAGAAAACCGCTCTTTACGACGAACAACGGGCTCGGAGATACCTACATTGAAGTAAGTATCTCGGATCAGCATATGTGGATGTATAATGAAGGCCAGCTCGTCATCGACACGCCGGTCGTCACAGGCAGACCGACGGATGCCGGGGACCGCATCACGCACAAGGGCTGCTATTCCGTCGACTGGCATGACACGAATGTCACGCTCGGAACGTACGAGACGCGCGGCTACGAGCAGCATGTCAAGTACTGGATCGCCTTCAACCAGTCCGAGGGTATTCATGACGCGAAGTGGCGGGAGGACGCCGAGTTCGGCGGGGACACCTATCTCTACAACGGCTCGCATGGCTGCGTCAACACGCCGATCTCTGCCATGGCGATCGTTTACGACATGGTCATCGACGGCGAGGCTGTCGTTGTATACTGATCCACTAACTGCAAACGCAGCCGCCTCATAAAAATGCACTCTGAGGGACGCTCCCGCTCGGCGACGCCCTTCGAGCACATATTTTATGATGCGGCTGAGCCGGGATCAATTCAACGCAGCTACCTCATAAAAGTGCAGGATCTGGGAACAAATAGGAATATAAGCGCAGGGCCGCGCGGGCCACGGCGCTGTACGATTGCAGAGGGCGGTTTGCGCATACCCCGGCTGAATGTCAATTGTACCGCCCGGGGCACGGCGGCTCTTTGTCATTTGCCGCGAAGGCGGGAGAGGAGAAAATATGGGAATTATCAATGAAATCATTCAGCAGACTCACAACAGGTTCCTCAATATGTACGCGCTCGAGACGACAAAAAAGACGGGCAACACAGGCAGATATTTTGTCGCGTCCCGGGCAGAAAAGCCGGAGGACCTCAAGTGCGTGACGCATGTGAACAAGCCGGACGGCGTCATCATCTACGCGATCACGGAGGACCGGCAGAAAGTGCTGGTCGTTCGCCAGTACCGCTATCCGATCGACGGTTTTATCTATGAATTCCCGGCAGGGCTCGTCGACGAGGGCGAGTCGTATCGGGAGGCGGCTGTCCGTGAGGTCCACGAGGAGACCGGACTTGTTCTCACGCCGATCGACGTCGATCCGATGTTCGAGACGCCGAGATTTACGACTGTCGGCATGACGGATGAAAGCTGCGCCTGCGTCTACGGCTATATCAGCGGTAAGACCTCGAAGAAGTATCTGGAGGAGAACGAGGAGATCGAAGCAATCCTCATCGACCGTGAGGAAGCCCGCCGGGTGCTCCGTGAGGAGATGGTCGCAGCCCAGCTCGCCTACCATATTGAGAGGTTCATATCGGAAGAGGATCCATTTGCATACCTATTTTAAACTACAGAATTCTTGATTTTGGCTTTTCTTTTGGTTATACTATCACGCAGACATGCGAAAAGGCAGGTCATATATACTAGACTGTGGTCTCAGGCGGGATCTAAAGATGACAGATAGGAGAGAAAAAAGATGCAGATTTATGAAGAACTGAAGGCAAGGGGACTTCTCGCCCAGGTTACGGATGAGGACCAGGTGAGAGAGTTGATCAATTCCGGTAAGGCGACGTTCTATATCGGTTTTGATCCGACCGCGGACAGCCTTCATGTAGGTCATTTCATGGCCCTCTGCCTTATGAAGAGACTTCAGATGGCAGGAAACAAGCCGATCGCGCTCCTCGGCGGCGGCACCGGCATGATCGGCGATCCGTCCGGAAGACAGGACCTGCGCAAAGTCCTGACAAAGGAGACGATCCAGCATAATATCGACTGCTTTAAGGTCCAGATGAGCCGCTTCATCGACTTCTCTGAAGGCAAGGCGCTCATGGTCAATAATGCCGACTGGCTGCTGGACCTCAACTACATTGAGTTCCTGCGCGAGGTCGGCGCACACTTTTCTGTTAACCGCATGCTGACGGCGGAATGCTACAAGCAGCGTATGGAGAAGGGCCTGACTTTCCTTGAATTCAATTACATGATCATGCAGGCTTACGATTTCTACAGATTATTCCAGGTTTACGGCTGCAACTTCCAGTTCGGCGGCGACGACCAGTGGAGCAATATGCTGGCCGGCACAGAGCTGATCCGCAGAAAGCTCGGCAAGGATGCGCACGCGATGACCATCACCCTGCTCCTCAACTCTGAGGGCAAGAAGATGGGCAAGACCGCGAACGGCGCGGTATGGCTCGACCCGGAAAAGACATCCCCGTACGAATTCTACCAGTACTGGAGAAATGTCGCGGACGACGATGTGTTAAAGTGCATCCGCATGCTCACATTCCTGCCGCTTGAAGAGATCGACAAGATGGATTCGTGGGAAGGCGCCGAGCTCAACAAGGCCAAGGAGATCCTTGCGTTCGAACTGACAAAGCTCGTCCACGGCGAGGAGGAAGCACAGAAGGCTCAGGACGCCGCAAAAGCTCTTTTCGGCGGCGGCGCAAAGGCTGAGATCCCGACAACATGCCTTAAGGACGAGGATTTTGAGGACGGCGAGATCGGTATGATCGCTCTGCTTGTAAAGGCAGGCCTTGTCGCGTCCAACGGCGAGGCCAGACGCGCGATCTCTCAGAACGGCGTGGCGGTAAATGATGTCAAGGTGACGGATGTGTTCCAGAAGTTCA
Source organism: Lachnospiraceae bacterium (assembly GCA_045646565.1). GTDB lineage: Bacteria > Bacillota > Clostridia > Lachnospirales > Lachnospiraceae > Chordicoccus. Next base: position 2,402 of record JAZRKZ010000497.1, on the reverse strand, counting down.
CCAAAGAGGACATCGCGAAGGAAGACTTTGTCATCCGTCGCGGCAAGAAGAATTTCAGGAAGATCGTTGTGGAATGAATCGTTTCATGAAGTGCGCGGCCGGGCAGTGCCCGGCGCGTCTTTTGAAACGACCGGCCTTTAGAAGGCCGATGAAAGCTGCCGGTCCGGAACGGCAGCGATAAAGAGGAGGGTTATTATGATATCAGAGAAGATGAAAGGTTACGTGAAGAACAGCTCGGTCATCCGCGCGATGTTCGAGGAAGGAAAGAAGATGGCGGCTGTCTACGGCGCGGATCATGTCTATGACTTCAGCCTCGGCAATCCGAATGTCCCTGCTCCGGCAAAGGTCCGTGAAGCGGTCATGGACATTCTGGACAACGAGGATTCCCGGATGGTCCACGGATATATGAGCAACTCCGGCTATGAGGATGTACGTCAGGCGGTCGCAGAGCATCTGAACGGCCTTTACGGCACAGCCTACGCGGCGGAGAATCTTCTCATGATCGTCGGCGCGGCGGGCGGAATGAATGTCTTTATGAAGACGATCCTGAACCCGGGCGATGAGGTCATCACAATGAGCCCGTACTTCACCGAGTACCGCGCGTATGTCTCGAATTACGACGGCGTGCTGATCGAGATCCCGTGCGACCCGGTCACATTCCAGCCGGATGTGGCAGCGCTTGGCGCAGCGGTGAACGAAAAGACGCGTGCGGTCATCATCAACTCCCCGAATAACCCGACGGGCGTTGTCTATTCGCGCGAATCTCTCATGGCGGTCGCCTCCATGCTCGAGGAGAAGCAGAAGGAGTTCGGCCAGCCGATCTTCATTTTCTCCGATGAACCGTACCGCGAGATCGTCTACGGCGATTACGAAGTGCCGTGGCTGCCGTCTCTTTACCGGAACACGGTCGTGGGCTATTCCTACAGCAAGTCTCTGTCCCTCCCGGGCGAGCGCATCGGATGGCTGTGCTTCCCGTCCGAGATCGATGATTTCGAAGATATGACTGCGGGTGCAAATGTAGCCAACCGCATCCTCGGCTTCGTCAACGCTCCGTCTCTCATGCAGCGTGTCGTCGCAAGATGCCTTGATGAGAAGACGGATGTCGATTTCTACGCAGAAAACAGAAAGATGCTCATGGACGGTCTTGCCGCCAGCGGCTATACCTTTGTCGAACCGCAGGGTGCTTTCTATCTCTGGCTGAAGTCCCCCGAGGCGGACGAGAAAGCCTTTGTCGCCAAAGCCAAGGAGAAGCAGATCCTGATCGTGCCGGGCTCGAGCTTCGGCAGAGCGGGCTGGGTCCGCATCGCTTACTGTGTATCGCATGATACGGTCAGGAACTCACTGCCGTCCTTTGCCGCGCTCGCGAAGGAGTATGGCCTATGAGCTGGGAAGATAATGTCCGCAAGGTAGTTCCCTATACGCCGGGCGAACAGCCGAAGGCGGAGAACATTGTCAAGCTGAACACGAACGAGAACCCGTATCCGCCGTCGCCCAAGGTGGCGGAAGCCCTGAAAACGCTTGACATAAGGCGTATGCGCCTCTATCCGGACCCGGCGTCAGGCGCGCTCGTGCACGCCATCGCGGAATGTTACGGACTGTCGGACAATATGGTCTTTGCAGGCGTCGGTTCCGACGATGTCCTCGCCATGCTGTTCATGACGTTCTTTAACAGTAAGAAGCCGATCCTTTTCCCGGACATCACATACAGTTTTTATGATGTGTGGGCGGATATGCTCCGCATCCCCTATGTCACGCAGCCCCTTAATGAGAATCTGTTCATTGATCCGAAGGACTATATGAAAGAGAACGGGGGAATTATCTTCCCGAATCCGAACGCGCCGACGGGTGTCAAGATCGAGGTCTCGGCGATCGAGGAGATCGTGCGGGCCAATCCCGATTCGATTGTCATCGTTGACGAAGCCTATGTGGATTTCGGCGCCGAGAGCGCGCTGCCGCTCATCTTTAAATATGACAACCTGATCGTCACGCAGACCTTCTCCAAATCGAGAAGTATGGCCGGCCTGCGCATCGGCTATGCGATGGCGGATCCGAAAACGATCGGGTATCTGAATGATGTCAAGTACAGCTTTAACTCATATACGATGAATTATCCGTCGATCGTCCTCGGCGCGGCCGAGGTGTCCGACAGGGAGCATTTCAGGAGGAACTGTGAGAAGATCTGCACGACCCGCAAGTGGGCCATGAAGCGGTTTAAGGCTATCGGCTTTGAGTTCGAGGAGTCCAGCGCGAACTTCCTCTTTGTGACGCACAGGGATGTTCCCGCAAAGGAGATATTTGACTATCTCCGGTCAAAAAACGTTTTCGTCCGCTGGTTCAATAAGCCGAGGATCGACAACTATCTTCGGATCACGATCGGCACGGACGGGCAGATGGACAGACTG
>JAZRKZ010000496.1:0-4077 GCA_045646565.1 Lachnospiraceae bacterium | reverse complement strand
GACCTCGTTTCTTTTGCATCCGGTACTTTACTTAAAACCAAAATGGAGTTGGTGACAATGGTCATGAAAAATACAAGCGAAAGGTCAGATGCACTGACGATTCAGGCACTTCAGCGTATGCCGTATTATTTACATTGCCTCGAGAAAGCCAGAGAAAAGGGAGAGACAACTATCTCAGCCACTTCAATCGCAAACGAATTGAAGCTCAATGACGTTCTCGTCCGTAAAGATATAGCTGCTGTCTGCTCCACCAAGGGCAAACCAAAATCGGGATTTCCGGTCGAAGAGCTGATTAAAGATATCGAAGAATATCTGGGTATTCATGACCGCAAAAAAGCAATCATCGTCGGTGCAGGATCTCTCGGGCGCGCGCTCCTCGGCAACAGGGAATTTGAAGAGTACGGATTGAGTATTACAGCTGCTTTCGATATTAAGGACGAGCTCATTGGCACGTTCATCAACAATATCCCTGTCTTTAACGTGTCGCGTCTCATGTCTTTCTGCAGAGAACATAAAATCACGATCGGAATTATCACCACTCCGTTGGACGCTGCTCAGGAAGTGGCGGATACGCTTGTAAAAGGCGGCATACGCGCGATCTGGAACTTTGCGCTGGTCCGGCTGAACGTGCCGGAAGGAGTACTTGTTCAGAACGAAAATCTGGCGTCTTCTCTGGCCCTGTTGTCGCATCACATCACAAAGTAATATGAATGAAACAGAAAGGGACTGCCGGCTGACCGGCAGTCCCTGATTGCATCTTATTAGTATTTTCTCTTCTTCTTTGTCGCCTTGCGCTTTCTCGGACCGCCGCCGGAACCTGCAGATCCCTGCGAAGAAACGCTCTTCGGAGCCGGCTCGCCCTTTTTCGCCGCTTCTTCCGCCTTCTGCTCATCACGGGCTGCAAAGACCTTGTCTTTTGTCTTCTGGAACCAGCTTTTCTTGACCGGCTTTGATTCAAGCGCTCCGCGGATACCTTTTACATCTGTGATATACAGACCGGAGACTGTCGCGCGAACCTCCTTGCCGACCGGAATAAGATCGAAGATCGCTTCGTCAGCAATCATGCGGATGACCTGTCCGTTAAAGCGGACCATGACGATCGGCAGCTTGCTTCTGCGAAGATACCATGGTGTCCCATCGATGACCTGCTGCGGAAGCTTGGATTCTTTGAGTTTCAAACGTTTCTTGTCAAGGACAAGAAATGTGACGCTCTGCTTCGCCGCTTCGATCTGCGCCTGCTGTTCCGCCTGTTTCTTCTCAAGACGCCTGCCTACAAAGTACAGGGCCACGAGAATGGCGGCAAGGACAATTACAATTACCCATAATACAATCTGCCAAGTTGACACCTTTTTGATCCTCCGAACTTGATTTTTTCGCTACTTGCTATAGTATCATGATTTGCAGAGCTTCGCAAGAAAAGAAATACCATTTCGTCTTTTGCGCAAAAGGCCCGAAAATAAACAGTGTGTCTTAATTTGGTATTATTTCAATTACTTCTATGATATAGTTTGATGGTATCTGTTTTCGTTTCAACGGATTATGAGGACCGGTTATGGTAACAATAAAAGAGCTTGCCAGAAAACTGAATCTGAGTACAACGACAGTTTCAAATGTCATTCATGGCAAGACCCATGAGGTTTCATCCTCAACGATCGAACGCGTCGAAAAAGCGCTCAAAGAGTATGATTATATACCCAACATCAGTGCCCGCAACCTTGCTCAGAACAAGTCTAAGATCATCGGTCTGGCAATGAAAGCCAGAGCAGATAAATCATCCAACCTTTTCAAAGATCCGTTCATCTCTGAAGTTGTCGGCGGCATAGAAAAGACCGTCCGCGACAAGGGTTACTTCATGATGATCTACGCGTCCGACAATGTCGGTGATCTTCTCAAACAGGTATCCACATGGAATGTAGACGGTCTGCTGCTGTTCGGTCTGCTTGGCGAAGACGGAAACGCAGTCCGGGAAAAGTATAAAAAACCGGTCGTTTGTATCGACATCTACAACATGGTCTGTGATCCGCCGGTCTACACCGTCGGTCTCGAGGACGAAAAGGGCACATACGAAGCCGTCAGCTACCTGACAGAACTCGGCCACCGAAAGATTGCATTCATGTCCGACGATATTATCGGCGTCGACTTTGCAAGATTTACCGGTTACAAGGCCGCCCTTGCCGACGCGGGAATCGAATACGTGGAGAAAAACTTTCTCCGTCTTAATCCGTGGGATGAAGAAATCGAGCATTCCCTTACGGAAATCTGTGACAAGGTGAAAGATTTCTCCGCTGTAATCTGCACCTCAGACCTCTACGCGGTGCAGCTGGCCGATAAACTGATCGACTCCGGCGTCCGTGTTCCGGAGGATATTTCCATCATTGGCTTTGACGACAATATGCTCAGCAGATATCACCGTCCGGCCATCACGACCGTCCATCAGGATATGGAGAAAAAGGGCGTTGTCGCGGCAGAGACACTCATCCGCCTTTTGAGCGGCGAGCCTGTCGGACAGAATGTCACACAGCTGCCGACGAGTCTCATTATCCGTAATTCCGTAAAGGATCTTCGCTGACAGCTTTCCGGATCGAACTGAGATGAAAAAACAGGAGACTGTCGCATAAGACGGTGCCGCCACTATATATGGCAGACATTTGCAAATAACGTCTGCCATATATAGGTAGCCCGCCTTAATGCGGCAGTCTCTTATTTTTGGTGAGGTTGTCACTAAATAAGAATGTGGGGAGTTTTTATTATTCCGCGATCAGTTCCTGCGAATGCTCCTCGTTCATGGTCCTGACCATCTCGAAAAGTCTCTCAAGCGGAACGCCGTGCAGCTGTTTCTTCTGTCCGCGGACAGTGATGGAAACTGTCCTTTCCTCGACCTCTTTATCACCGACAACGATGATATACGGGACCTTGTGGAGACGGTAATCCTTGACCTTGTTGTTCATGTTCCGGTCGTCACAGTCGCTTAAGACACGGATGCCTCTATCCATGAGCATACTCTCGATTTCCTTCGCGTACTCGTTGTGCTCCTCGCGGATCGGAACGATACCGACCTGAGTTGCTGCCATCCAGAACGGGAACGCACCTTTATAGTTCTCGATAAGGATACCCATAAATCTCTCAAGAGAACCGAAGATCGCGCGGTGAATAACGACCGGCTCCTTTGCGAGACCGTCACTGTCGCGGTATGTCAGACCGAAGTTGTGCGGCAGCTGGAAATCGAGCTGAACGGTTCCGCACTGCCATTCACGGCCGAGCGCATCCTTGATCTGGAAATCGATCTTCGGGCCGTAGAACGCGCCGTCGCCCTCATTGATCTCATAGTTGCCCTCGCCGTATTTGTTGTCCAGAATACGCTTAAGAGCTGCTTCCGCACGGTTCCAGACCTCGATATCGCCCATGAAATCATCCGGACGTGTCGACAGCTCGCATCTGTATGTGATTCCGAATGTCGCGTAGATCTGATCGGCAATGTTCATGATATCAGCGATCTCGGACTCGATCTGGGATTCCGTGACGAATGTATGGCAGTCATCCTGACGGAACGCCTGTACGCGGAAGAGGCCGTTCAGCTGACCGGATTTTTCCTTGCGGTGAACAACGTCAAGTTCATTGTAGCGGATCGGCAGTTCCTTGTAGGAATGAACTGTTCTCTTGTATGTCAACATGGCGTTCGGGCAGTTCATCGGCTTGGCTGCATATACATCCATGTCGTCCTCACGGATCTCCTTGCCTGCCATCGACGGGATGACGAACATATTGTTCTGATAGTGTGCCCAGTGACCGGAGATCAGCCAGAGCTTTCTGTTGTTGATGACCGGTGCGGAGATCTCATAGTAGCCGTGACGATCGTGGACCGATCTCCAGTAAGCGATCAGTGCCTGATAGACTTTCCAGCCGTCCGGCAGCCAGTACGGCATACCCGGTGCAGTCTCATTGAACATGAAGAGATCGAGTTCCGGACCCAGCTTCTTATGGTCGCGCTCCATGGCTTCACGGACCAGATTGAGGTGTGCCTTCAGCTGCTCCTTGTCCGGGAATGCATAGAGATAGATAAGTCGGATCGTAGCCATG
>JAZRKZ010000495.1:0-3109 GCA_045646565.1 Lachnospiraceae bacterium | reverse complement strand
CACGGATAATTTTATGCCTCTGCCCGGAGAAATCATAGCTGCAGGCAGGTATGGACGCCTGCCTGCAGCTATGAATACGCATGTGTTTCACTCACATTCACTGACAAATCCCCTGACTGCCTCGATTGTCTGTGCCCGCTGTTCCTCCGGAGCAATGCCTGCCTTCCCGTCTCCGCTCTGCTCGCCGTAACTTCCGAACTGAGCATGATTTCCGCCTTTGATCGCAACTTCTTTGTAGTTTCCCGAAACCAGCGCAGGCGCCTCTTTCAGACGATCCATGTTAAGGACGCCATCCTCCGACCCATAAACTCCAAGGATATCAAGCGCGGTTTCCTGTGTCGGGTATGCGGCAAGTAAAATCACGCCTGCGAAGTCATCCTCGTGTGCCGCCGCATAGGCGGCCGCCATTGCGCCGCCGAGGGAATGCCCGGAAATATAGTACTGCTCATAAGAGGATTCCTCGATGATTTTCCCCTCCTTGCTCATTCCGAAAAAAGCGAGTCGGAGCGGCATCTTTATCAAATACACATCCATATCCTCTTTCGCCAGTTCACGAAGGAGCGGCGCATAGGCTGTCGCTTCCACCTTGGCTCCAGGATAAAAAATAAGAGCTTTCTCGTCTGACGGACCGTCGAAGAGCCAGCCTGAGCTCGTTCGCTTCACAGTCACGACGCCGTCCTGGCGCATTGCGCTGACAGCTGTATCATCTGCACGGTAGTACACAGAAGCCCACAGCAGGAACGCGATGATCAATGCGTTGATAAAAGCACAAAGAGGCACTAAAATCCGGAATTTCCACTTGCGGGTCTTGTGATGAAAAACCAGCATTCCCAAAAGTCCGCCAATTCCACCGAAGAAAGAACTAAAGAGCAGCGTTCTTTCAGAGATGCGCCATCTGTGTTTCACCGCTCTGCGCTTATCAAGACCGAATAAGATGAATGTTACGACAGAGAGCAGGCATAGGGTATAAACAATGAGCATAAGTATTCTCCTTCTGCAGAACAGTTACAAAACAGGTTCGTTATTCTGATCCTCCGGCTCCTCTGAACTTTTCTTCGTATAGTCCGATGCTGTAGAAAAAGAACAAACTGAAATAAACGGGACCGACCAAGATGCCTTTGTCTGTCCCGTGAGTTCTGTATTTTTGCCGCTCCACTTACATAAGCGGCGCTGCCAGACGCAGCAGCATATGTTCCAGACGCATGATTGCGCCGCGCCCTTTCGCGTAGTACTCGGTCACTTCCTCACACTTCGCGAAAGTCTCCTCAAAATCGCGCTTTGTATCCATTACCGCTTCGCAGTCCGCATACAGGCAGCCATTTTCAAAGTGGTGATAGAGACTCCGATAATCCAGATTGATCGTCCCGCATGTAGCCACAAGGTCGTCAGATATAGACATTTTTGCGTGGCAGAAGCCAGGTGTGAATTCAAAGATCCGCACGCCGTTGCGCGCAAGGCCGTTGTAATAGGAGCGGGTCAGTTTATAGACCAGCTTTTTGTCCGGGATGCCGGGTGTGATGATCCTGACATCCACGCCGCGCTTTGCCGCCATTGAAAACGCATGGCACATCTCATCGGTGATGATAAGATAGGGTGTGATATACCAGACATAATCCTGCGCGCCTTCCGCCATAGAGATATAGACATCTTCACCGATATGCTTGTCGTCCATCGGAGAGTCCGCGTACGGCTGTACAAAACCGAGATGATTGCCGTCATGCTCTTCTGTACCCAGAACATATCTCATATCCGGCATCATGTTTCTTTCCATCTTCAGATAGTACTGCTCGCTCATTTGACGCAGGCGATCCCGTTCCTTTTCCGCGCTCTCCGCCTTCTCCTTGCTGACGATCTTGCTCTTTTTGTCGTACAGATACGCCACATTGCTGACCACCAGATATTTCGTAAACTCCGTATCGTCCTTATCCATCGCAGATATGGCGTTCCACATCTCAAGGAATGTCACCGTCAGGCTCTGCACCGCGTCTCCTTCAAGACGAACGCCTGTATCCTTCCAGAAGCCGTATGGCTCCGTTATGTGGAAATACTCATTTGCAAGATTATACCCTCCGGTAAACCCGATTTTGCCGTCGATTACGGTGATCTTACGGTGATCGCGGTTGTTGAGGAACAGATTCATGCCGGGCGCAAAGGGGTTGAACACACGGCAATTAATGCCGTAGCTCTTCGTGCGCGTGACAAAGTCCGTGTTGATAAACCCGAGGCTCCCCATATCATCATAGAACACTCTGACTTCAACGCCGGCTTTTACCCTCTCAGCCAGTATATCCCGGATCGCATGCCAGCTCTCAGCGTCTTCAATCGCATGGTATTCCATGAAAATGAATTTCTCCGCTTTCGCCAGATCCTTTTTCTGCGCTTCGATTCCCTTCTCACCGTCGTCAAAACACTGAATCTCCGTGTTTTGATAGACCGGATAACCTGCCTGCCGACGGATATATTCCACGATGCCTCCCAGTCGTTTGTCCCTGGCCCTCGCATTTTCTGCTTCCTCGTCTCCTGTCGGAAGAATGGGGAAGAGGATCTTATCGATATCCTCAAACCTCCTGCGCATTTTGTAGCTGTACCTGTCCATGCCGACGAACAGATACATCATCGTACCGAAAATCGGGACCGCCATGATCAATAGCATCCAACTCATACGAATGGAAGATGTATTATAACTGGCGTAAATACTAAGGACCAGGAGCAGACCGATCAGATGGATGACCGTATAGATCCAGCCGGCTTTCTGTCCGGCAAGCAGGATTATGGCAAAGAGCACCAAAATTCCGATTACCATTGATGCGATTACCATTATCATGCGCATCACACCGTTTTTAACATCCGCTTTTTTTTCATGCGTTGTGTTCATGATCCAGTTCCTTTCGATTTCAGGCTTTAGGCTTGACCCCTGCTTAGTTTAGCACGCGGGGCCAGTCCCCTGCACCACTTTATGCCGGGAAAATGTCAACTACCCACGACCTAAAGGTCATGGGCTTGTAACTGCCCAGTCGTAGTAACGGTTTGCGCCTCCGACCTTTGACCCCAATAGACATTGCTGTCTAAAGTGGCGTTACATCACAGGGTGGCTGACATCACCCTTTAC
>JAZRKZ010000494.1:0-2568 GCA_045646565.1 Lachnospiraceae bacterium | reverse complement strand
ATTTGCGGATGATCAGATACGTCTGCATCTGCAGGGCCGTCATACAGCCGTCGAAGTTCTTGTAGCCGTCTTTGCTAAAGCCCGCTGCCGGCTTCAGCTCATAGCCCGGATGCATTTCTCCGTCCTCGCAGATATCCATGATCGCCTTATAACGGCGCTGGACCAGTTCATCGTCCCAAGCCGCGTCAAAATCGTACCCATCCCGGCGCGCATTGGCAAAGCGCGGGAACCACTCCCGGGAAATGAACCCGGCCCTTCCGCCAAAGAACTTTCCGTAAGCCACTTCTCCGGTCGCGGGGATGATCTCGCGCCAGACCCAGGGGTCCTGCTCGGGATCGCCGGTCCACCAGAAAAGCGGGGAGACGTGCTCCTCTGCGGAAAAGCCCGGCACCTCGTTGGCAAACAGCGGCAGGAAACCGACTTCATTGATCCAGTTGATCAGCTCTCGCCAGGAACGGATCCTGTAAGGGTCATTCCAGTCCAATCCTTTCATGATCCATTCGCCTCCTTCATTGGCCATTCAGCAGCGCCTCCTCTCCGCGATCGTTTCCTCAGCTATCTATAAAAGATATTTGAGTTTGCGCCTGCGGTCAACAGCTTTTTTCAGATACTTAGAGGCTCCTTCCCAGCTGATACGCTTCCTTCGGATACCTGCTCCGCTTAGTCATAGCAGGGGTGCCGCACCCATAACCGAGCACCATACCCGCATCCCTGAAATTGTTGTACCTGACAAGCGTCTTATAATGCGCTTCGAGCGCGTCGAATGTCCAGTCGTCCGAATTCCACGCCACTGTCAGAAGCGCCGATTTCAGGTGCCTGCTGTTCAGGCTGCTGTTGTAGGCACAGAAGCGGTCCACAACTGTTTTGTGCTGCGCCGACATGCCGTAATAATAGAGAGGTGTTGCGAACACCACCATATCGGCGCTCAGGAGCTTCTTCCGGATCGTTTCCACGTCATCTTTCTGTACGCACGGACCTTCATAGCCGCACCTGACACAGCCGGTGCAGGGGAGGATATTCGCATGGCAGACATCGATGACCTCAACGGAGTGCCCCGCCTCTTCGGCGCCTTTTACAAAGTTTTCGACAAGGATAGAAGTCGAACCTTTCCGGTTCGGGCTTCCCATCAACACGATGATCTTCATGTGCTTAACCTCCTGTTACTCGATAATCCCATTCGTTTTCAGCCAGGCCGTCACATCAGAAGGAAGGGAGGCTCCGCCTGAATAATGGACCGACAGGCCCTCGACCAGCACGAACCCGTCATCAATTGTCTTCAGGTCAGGCTCTTCCGCAGTCTCACTATCCTGTGCTGCCGTATCATTTTCAGATACTGCCGCCTGCGCACTGTCGGCCTCCGTCTCTTCCGCGGCCTCTGTCTGCGGCGTACTCCAGTCTGCATCGCCGAAAGAATTCGTATCCTCTCCGGGCGAGACAAGGAGCTGCAGCAGAATACCGATGATCACTGCCGCCATCATATAAATGACCGGCAGAAGCGGTTTCTGCCCGGCAGACTTCGAGGCGGCGTTTCTGCAGATATGTGACAGCTGTGTGCCGATGAGCGCCCAGAAAGAGAGCATCAGCACATTTTCAAGAAATACCAGAAAACCGGCCTTGTCATAATCCAGAAAGGCGAACGGGACCCGGAAGAACAGATAGTCCGGCATACCGTTCCTGAGAAAGAAATACAGGCCGATGCCGCCGGCACAGGTGAAAATACAGGAAAGGGCGGTCTTCACACCGCCTTTCCATTTCATACCTGCCGTCATCGCCGGGATGTGCATGCCCAGGTGAAGCCCCATCAGCACGAAGGACCAGTGCGACATGGAGAGATGCATCCTGCGCACAAATGAGACCGGTGCTATTCCATACAGGAACGGGACCGCATACCCGCTCATGGACATCCCGCAGAATGCCGTCAGCGCGATGCTGAAAAGCAGCAGGATGTTCAGCACTGTGGACAGGATCCTGTAGGGGTTATATTTCCCTTTGAAAAGAGCGCCGTACCATTTCCGGTTCAGGATCTGGTGGACGATAACGGTCAGCGTCATGCCCATGCCGATCCATTCATGTGCTGCTTCTCCTGTGACCTGATAGGCCATGAGACACATCAGAAGGACGGTCATGGCCGCATCTACGATCTTTTTCATTTCATTCCCTCGATCCAGGACTGCAGCTCCTCTTCAGACTCGCTGCCGCCGAAACGTTTTCCATCCAGCCAGGTGCCGCTGCCCGCGAGCTCCTCCATGTTGGGGCCGCTCCGGCCGATACCGCTGCTCGCTGACGTGCAGAACGGGATCACCGTGATCCCTTTAAAGCTGTATTTTTCCACAAATGTATCCATGATGCGCGGCTCTTCTCCCCACCAGATCGGGAATCCCAGATAAACAGTGGTATAGCCCTCAAGGGAAATCTCTTCGCTCCCGATCTCGGGACGTGCGCTCTTATCATCCTGCTCTTTGGTAGAGCGGCTGCTGTTGTCGTTATAGTTCAGGTCGTCTGCTGTATAAGGTTCGGCAGCAAGGATCTCGTACAGGTCTCCGCCGGTCACAGATGCGATCTTTTCCG
>JAZRKZ010000493.1:0-2956 GCA_045646565.1 Lachnospiraceae bacterium | reverse complement strand
CTTTCCGCCGCGCATTCGATATTGTTCTGAAGCGCTTCATAGCGGACAGCGGTCTTCTTCAGTTCCTCATCTTCGGGGGTTCCGTCACAGAGGACGAACGCCGCCATTTTAGCGTCCATGACCCCGATCACGGAATCCGGGAACGCGATCGTAAAATCGGCTCCTGACGCTTTGCTGTTCATAACGGCATAGGCGCTTCCGACAGCTTTCTTCATGATCACATTGACCTTGGGCACATTGGAGCCCGCGAAAGCGGCGACGAGCTTCCCTGCCGCATCTGCGACCTTCTTCTCTTCGCTCTCAGTCGAGGCAAAACCGGTCACATTGGTCAGCGAAATAAGGGGGATCTCGAACGCGTCGCAGAAACGGACAAAACCGGCGGCTTTATAGCATCCGGAAGCCGTAAGGACCGTGTCATACGCGGCCTTTTCTTCGCCTTCCCCGTCATAGACGGCGCTTCTGTTGGCTACGATGCCGACAGTGCTGCCGTTCAATTTGATAAATCCGGTCGCCATCTCCGGCGCGTATTCTCTCCCGGTCTCAAAGAAGATGCCCTCGCCGGCGACTTCGCCCAGTACGAGCGCAGGATCCTTATAGTCTGTCGAGACATGAGCGCAGCTGCGGTTAAGATCATCCGTGCATTCCGAAGAAGCCTCGTCCTCGTTGTTGGAGGGAAGCATGGAAACGAGCTTTCTGATCTCGCTGATGATCTCCTCCTCAGTTCCGACAGCGTCAACGCTTCCGCAGGCCGCTTTGGCGGACGCAGCGGCAGTATCGTTCATTTCCTCATGGTTGCCGGCGAGCGTGTTGGGCGCGTTCACGTACAGCTTCGCGTCATTCGCCATGAAAGTGAAATCGGTGAGCGCGGGCACCAGCGCGAGGCCGCCGCCGCAGTTCCCGAAAACCGCTGTGATCTGGGGAATAAGTCCGGAGGCTTTCACCTGTCTTGCGTAGATCGAACCGAAAGCATCGAGCGCGTCAATGCCTTCCTGCAGGCGGAAACCTGCGGACTCGACCATACCAATCACGGGAGCGCCGGTGCGGATCGCGAGGTCATAGATCGCCGTGATCTTCTTCGCGTGCATTTCACCGATGCTGCCCCCCAGTACGGAAGCGTCCTGGCTGTAGACATAGACAAGAGAACCGTCGATAAGGCCATAGCCGGTAATGACGCCGTCCGAGGACATCTTGTCCGGATTCTGGTTAAAACTTGTCGCCCTTGCCTTAATCTTCGCGCCGATCTCTACAAAACTGTTCTCGTCGAGCAAGTCAAAGATCCTTTGTTTTGCTGTAGAAAAACTGCTCATTATTCATTCCTCCGTGTCCTTTTGTGAAAAATCACTCTTTAGTATAACATAGACTGTCTGTAGACCATAAGTCATTTCTTTCGATATGAAGAACATTTTATGGTCTTTACAAAAAATCCGCTCAGATATCCAGTCTGCCGTCCACCTCTTTTTCGGCTTCTTCCCTGAATTCCTCTACCCGTTCGGTCCCCGGATCGGGCAGATCCGTAAGTGAACTGATCCCGAATGAGCGCAGGAACTGTTCGGTCGTCCCGAAAAGGAGCGGCCTTCCGGGCGCGTCTTTCCTCCCCATTTCCTGCACCAGGTCGAAACTCACGAGCTTACTGATCGCGAAATCGCTGTTGACGCCTCGGATATTCTCCACTTCCGCTCTGGTTACCGGCTGTTTGAACGCGATGATCGAGAGCGTCTCCATCAGCGTATCCGTCAGGACCTGCTTTTTGGGCGCCTTCGCTATTTTTACCAGATATTCATAGTATTCGGGCCTGCTTGAGAGCTGTACGGAGTCCTCAAAGCGGTTGACCATAAGTCCGCTGTCAGGCGCGCTGCAGCGCTCTATAAGGGCGCTGACCGCTTTCTCCGCTTCCTCTCTCGTGATCCCGAGCGCATCGGCAAGCGTATCGATCTCAACGGAATCTCCCATCGCGAAGAGGATCGTCTCCACCGCCGCCATTGCCTTCGTTAAATCCATTGCCACCTCCATTGATCCCCGCGGGGTCCGGAAAAGAGCATCGCCTTGCCCTGACCGCTTCAGTACCGCTCCGCGCATGGAGCGTCTTCCGGTTCCAGTTCTATGACCGAGATCTCGCCGGGATTAAAGATACGGATCGGAAGCGTGTGCATTCCGAGCCCGCATGTAACGACCATCGTGCCGCGCTTTCCGCTGTCATTCCCGCTTTCTCCGCGCGGGCTCTTCGCTCCGTCCTCGTAAAAATACTGCCCTCCGCTGTACTTGGGAAAGAGATTGGGCCTCGTTCCCATAACGCCGCCGATGAAAGGAAGGCGCATGAGTCCGCCGTGGACATGCCCGCACAGGCTCAGATCCGCTCCCCACCGGACATACTCCTCAAAATAGACCGGAGTGTGCGTGAGAAGGATCGTAAAAAACGACGGGTCCGGTCTCCCGATCAGACTTTCAAGTTCTTCAAGGGAAAGAGCGGTCTTCTTGAATTTCTCGTAGTAACGCATCGGGAGTTCCAGGCCCTGAAGACGGATCCCGGAATCCCCGTATTCGCATCTTCCCGAAAAAGGATCCTCACATCCGTTCTCAATAAAAGATACGCCCGCGCTTTCCATTTCTTCCTTAAAAAGCGCGTTGTACTCCCTGAGCTCATCGTAATAAGTGAGCCTGATCTCATGGTTCCCCCTGACGAACCATACAGGGCAGATCGGGGTGAGCCTTTTGATCAGCGCGGCGCTGTTCTTCATCCACTCAGCACTGCGCAATGGAGCGTGACCGCTTCCCGCGAACTTCCGCTCTGTACAGGCGCCCGTTGCCGCTCCGCTCTCCGCGTCACCGGCATTCTTTCGGGAATCGCTCCAGACTTTTGACGAGACGATCAGGTCCCCGCCGACCAGGATCAGGTCAGGACGCTGTTCCGCGATCGCTTCTGCCAGTTCCTCGTTTCCACTTCCGTAATCAAGTCGGA
>JAZRKZ010000492.1:0-3489 GCA_045646565.1 Lachnospiraceae bacterium | reverse complement strand
AACTGCTCCCTCAGCCTTGCGCGGACGGAGTCAGGCATGGTCTCGGAGATGGGAATAATGGCGCGGACGGAATACTTACGGGTGTCATGGCCCGTCGCGTCGATCCAGCGGCTGATCTCACCGAGGGCGGAGGAATAGCCGACAAGTACCTTTACCCGCTCCCTTTTCAGCGTCTTCATGATTTTCTCGATCGACTCGTCAGAGAGTGATGAGCTGTCGATCATCAGGGAATTTTCCATCATAAGGCGGATCCTGGATTTTTTGACGTTATTGACCCACACGCGGATGAAAGCCATCTTCTCGCCGATGGCGTATCCGCCGAGCATGCCGAGAAAAATGCTGTCCGCCGTATTCATGCTGATTTTGTTCGGATCCTGAAGCATCGTGAACGGCGTGCCGGTAGAACCGCTGGTCGTCATCTCGCGGCAGCCCTTCTTATCGCTGTAGACCGAGGACAGGAACGCGTCGTAATTGTTCCGCCAGGTGTCCTTATTGACGACCGGCAGATCGACAAGATCCACATCCTCCGGGAACTTTGAATAGAAACCGGTCGTCTTCACCGCGTGCGCGATAAGGTTCCGGATCTTTTCATTTGTCTCATAAATAAGCGTTCCCTCTTTATACGCCCTGATATCCTGTCTGATCTTCTCCTCGATTTTACCGCCGCGGAACCGGTCAAGGATCATAAATCCCTGAAAACGGGCTCTCTCCGCGATGTTCATATCCGCTCTGCTCATATATCCTCCCTCGTCAGATAATGCCGACTGCCTCTTTCATCTTCTTCGCCATGAATGCGAGCTTCTCCTCCGTCATCCCCGGATAGAGACCGACCCAGAAAGCACTCTCCATGATCCGGTCTGTATTCTCCAGAGTGCCGACGATACGGCTCTTTTCCTGCACCATCGGATCTAATGTATAGGCTGGGTGCCGCGTAAGATTGCCCGCGAAGAGCATACGTGTCTGAACGCCGTTCTTCTCGAGATACTGAACGACCTCGTTGCGGCTCGTGCCTTCCTTACAGTGGATCATGTAGCCGAACCAGCACGGGTCGGAGTTTTCTGTCGCTTTCGGGAGAATGAACGCTTCTTCGGTTCCGGCAAGCTGCTCCGTCAGGAATACGAAATTCTCTCGTCTTCTTTCGGCAAATGTCGGGAACTTCTCAAGCTGGGCAACGCCGACGGCCGCCTGCATGTCCGTGATCTTCAGGTTGTAGCCGAAATGGCTGTAGACATATTTGTGGTCGTAGCCGAGCGGCAGCGTCCCGTACTGCTTGTCGAAGCGGTGTCCGCAGAGATTGTCGCAGCCCGGAGGACAGATACAGTCTCTGCCCCAGTCGCGCAGGGACCGGACGATCCTGTGGAGAAGCGGATCGTTGGTATAGACCGCTCCGCCCTCGCCCATCGTCATATGATGCGGCGGGTAAAAACTGGAAGTCCCTATATCGCCGAATGTACCGGTAAGTCTTGTCTCCCCGCTTAGTGTATAGAGGGAGCCGAGCGCGTCGCAGTTGTCCTCCACAAGCCAGAGACCGTACTTATCGCAGAACTCTTTGACCTCCCTGATCGGGAACGGATTGCCGAGGGTATGTGCCATCATGACGGCTTTCGTCTTTTCGGAACGGGCTTCCTCGAGCATCGTGCAGTCAATATTTCCCTCCGGGATCGTCACATCGACAAAGACCGGCACTGCGCCGTACTGAACGATCGGCGACACTGTCGTCGGAAAACCTGCCGCCACGGTGATGACCTCATCGCCCGGAAGAATGCGCTTTTCGCCAAGGAGCGGAGATGTCAGCGCCATAAAGGCAAGCAGGTTCGCGCTCGATCCGGAATTGACGACGGATACTGCGCGCACGCCGAGATACTTCGCGAAATTCGCCTCGAACTCAGCCGTGAAACGGCCTGCCGTCAGCCAGAAATCAAGCGCGGAATCGACGAGGTTCGTCATTTCCTTCGCGTCATAAACACGGGAAGCATACGGGATGCGGTCCCCCTCTTTATACTCATTTTTCTTCTCATGAAAGTTGGCGTAATATTCACCTACGAGCTCCAGGATCCTTCCCCGCGCCTCTTTCTCTGTCATATTCTCAAGCATAGCGTTCTCCTCTCCATTGTCCTTGGTTTCATGTCCCGCCTGATAACAGTCAGGGCGGGCTGCAGGTCCATCTTAGTTAAAGTATTCGCGGATCTCGGCTTCGGTCACGCGGCGGACATCGCCGCCGCTCACGTAGATCTTCGACCATTCCACCGTCTTTTCAACAGCCTGCTTAATGTCCCACCGTGGCTGCCAGCCGAGCGTCCTCTGGATCTTCCCGCTGTTCAGGGCGAGAAGACCGGCCTCGTGCGGTCCTCCGTCTCCGCGGGTGATCCAGCTTGCGCCGTCTCCCCAGGCGGCGACAAAATAGTCGGCAATTTCCCCGGCAGTCGCGGTGTCCCCCGCATTCGGTCCCACATTGTAGGCCCCAACCAGCGATTTGTCCTCATATTGTTTTTCCGCCAGCAGCAGATAGGCGGACAGCGGCTCCAGAACATGCTGGAACGGGCGGACCGAATAGGGATTCCGTATGACGATCGGTTCTCCTTTTTCCATCGCGCGCACGCAGTCCGGGAGAATGCGGTCCCGCGCGAAGTCTCCGCCGCCGATGACATTTCCGGCTCTGGCTGTCGACACAGCCGGACCTCCCGGCGCCCCGAAGAACGAGTTAACATAACTGTGCGTGACCAGATCCGAGCAGGACTTGCTGTTCGAATAGGGATCAAAACCGTCGAGCGGTTCATCTTCCGTGTAGCCTTCCTCGCGTTCAACGTTCAGGTAGACCTTGTCCGTGGTAACGTTGACGAGCGAGCGGACAGTATCCGTCAGGCGAACGCTCTCGAGCAGGTTGACAGTCCCCATGACATTCGTTTCAAATGTATAGCGCGGTTCCTCGTAGGACGCCCGGACGATCGGCTGCGCTGCCAGATGGAGCACAATTTCCGGCTTTGCATCCTTAAGAGCCGCCAGAAGACGGTCATAATCCCGCACATCTCCGATCACTGAGTTCATCTCACCGGAAAGTCCGATAAGTGAAAAAAGCGCCGGGTCCGTCGGTGGTTCCAGCGCATAACCGGTCACATCCGCGCCGGCTGCCAGAAGTATCTTCGAAAGCCATGCGCCCTTAAATCCAGTGTGACCGGTGACAAATACACGTTTTCCTCTGTAGAAATCCAAATTCATATCCGTTGACTCTCCGTTAAGTCTGATTTTTGCCGGCGTATGACCGGCAGTCTTTTCTCCCGGCTCACCACAGCTTCCAGGGAGCTTTGCCTGACGTCCACAGCTCCTCCAGCTTCTCTTTCTCACGCATCGTATCCATGCACTGCCAGAATCCGTGGTGCTTGTAGGCGGACAGTCCGCCCCTCCTTGCGGCCTCCTCGAGCGGATACTTCTCGAGCACGGTGCTGTCCCCGTCGATGAGATCGATGAGACCGGGCTCCGCGACCATGAAGC
>JAZRKZ010000491.1:0-4113 GCA_045646565.1 Lachnospiraceae bacterium | reverse complement strand
ATCTGCTGACCTGCGATGAGCCCACGACAGCGCTTGATGTCAATATCCAGGCCAAGATCCTGGAGCTGATCAAGAAGATCCAGAAAGAAAGAGGCATCTCGGTCATCTACATCACACATGACCTGGGCGTCGTGGCTAAAGTCGCCGACTATGTAAACGTCATGTATGCGGGCAAGATCGTCGAGGTCGGAACCATCAACGAAATCTTCTATGATCCGAGACATCCGTACACCTGGGGCCTTCTTTCCGCCATGCCCGATCTCGGCACGGACGACGCAAGGCTGTACACAATTCCCGGTTCGCCGCCGAACCTCCTGCATGAAAAAGAAGGTGACGCTTTCTCGCCGAGAAATCCGTATGCGCTCCTCATCGATGACAAGCTCGAACCGCCTATGTTCAAGATTTCGAAGACGCATTCCGCAGCGACCTGGCTGCTCGATGACCGGGCTCCCAAAGTCGAAATGCCGTCTGAGCTTAAGACCAGAATTGAAAGAATGAAACAGGAGGCACAGGCACATGGCAGCGAATTATAATGCGGAGCCCCTCCTTAGTGTAGAGGGCCTCAAACAATACTTCCCTGTAAGCAAAACATATACGGTCAAAGCCGTTGACAACGTCAGCTTCAAGGTATATCCGGGAGAGACCTACGGACTTGTCGGAGAGTCAGGTTCAGGCAAATCAACGATCGGCCGCAGCATCATACGGCTCTATCGCCCCACTGCCGGAAAAATCACTTTCTGCGGAATGGACATTTCCGGAAAAATGAGCAAGGAGACAAAAGAGAATCTGAGAATTCAGATGCAAATGATCTTTCAGGATCCGATGGCGTCTCTCAACCCCAGAAAGAAGATCAAAAATATTATCGGAGAAGCTCTCGACATTCATCATGCCTGCAGATCCAGGGCGGAGCGCGAAGAAAAAGTCGAAAGGATCCTCGCAAAAGTCGGACTTGCAAGGGAGCATGCGGACCGCTATCCGCACCAGTTCTCCGGCGGCCAGCGGCAGCGTGTCGGCATTGCCAGGGCGCTGATCCTCAATCCCAAACTGATCATCGCTGACGAGTGCATTTCCGCCCTCGACGTGTCCATCCAGGCGCAGGTCGTCAATCTGATGAAGGACATTCAGGAAGAGCTCGGGACCGCCTACCTTTTTATCGCGCACGACCTCTCCATGGTCAAATATATCTCGGACAGGATCGGCGTACTGCACCTTGGCCATCTGCTCGAGACCGGAACAACGGACGAGATCTTCAGCAATCCGATCCATCCGTACACGAAAAGCCTTCTGTCTGCCATTCCGATTCCCAATCCGGAACTGGAAAAGAACAGAATCGCTATCAATTATGATTATAAAACATCCGGCATAGACTACACGAAGGGCACCGAACATCTCGTAGACGGGACGCATTACGTTAAGTGTACCGACGAAGAGTATGTCCGTTGGACTAAATCTTAAGATGCAAATACCCGGGCGGATGACATTCCCACACCCCCGGCACAAACGAAATCATTCACAGTAATGTAAAAGCGGGGCTGTCGCAGCCCCGCTTTTTTGCACGCGGCGTCTTACAGCGCGTGCTCCTTTTTGTTACCTCTTATAAAGTCGCTTCCGCTCAGGAAAGATCGACCAGCTTCTCACGATATGTTTTTCGATACTTTGACGGCGACTGTCCTTTCGTCTTCCGGAACACACGGCTGAAATACATCGGATTCTCATAGCCTACGCTGTGCGCGATCTCGGTAACCGTGCAGTCGGACGTTTCCAATAAGATCTGGGCATTGTGTATTCGCTGATCAAGTATATATTTCAAGGGAGATACGCCAACTATGTCGCGGAAACATTTGCTGAACCAACTCGTGCTCATATTCCTCGACGCTGCGTACTGCTCTATGCTGATCTCCTCATTATAGTGCTCCTTGAAATAGGTCGTGGCGTGATCAATTTCATTCTGCACGAACCCGTTGACCTTCGGTATGCCCTGTTTCATCCGCCGGCTCATAATGATCAGGAGCTCGCGCAGCAGATATGTAAGACTTTCTTCATAACAGAAAGCGCACTCCAAAAGCTCATCCCTCATGCTCTTAAAGAGATCTTCGTACTCATAGGAAATACCGGTGTGAAGAATGTAACCGGACAGCGGAATCTCATAATGTTTCAGAATGCTCTTAACGTCGCGGCCGGTAAAGTGGACGAACCAGTACTGAGAATGATCCTTACCGAGAAAGAAGTAATGCTGCTCCTGCTTCGGCTGATAAAGCACCATGTTGCCGGCCGGCACAATGACTTCGTGCCCGTTCAGTATAAAATGTCCTTCTCCTGCACTGATATAAACAAGCTGCCAGTCGATGCGGCCTTTCGGTCGCCAGGTCGGAAGCTTTGGCCATTTGATCAACTGATATGTTCCCGCGCTCAGGACTCTGAGCGGCATCTTATTCTCCTTAAAGGGTACTCTTGAATTAAACAGATAACCCGAATTGACATACATATCGTTTCGTCATCCCCCTTGTTCGAATTCTGTATATCATCCATTTACAGATCACGTTCCACGAAAGCCGCTGCATTCGTCTCATCCAAATAATCGCTACTTTTCCGAAACGCCCCGCCCGGTCTCACAGGCAGCCGAAGGTGCATCCGCTGCCGGGAAGTGCACTAGAACCCCTCTCAAAAGGAGGGGTCCTGAGATTTGTTCTCAGTATACAAAATACCTGTTCTTTATGCCACCGCCTTGGAGTTTTGTGCTAAAATTGAATTGTTTCGTTTATATGAATCGCACTCTGTGACAATTATGATTTTCAATAGGATACTATGCCCAGACGGTCCCCCGCACCGCTATGCGGGTACCGCCACCCCGGCTTTTCGCCCGTGGGCAAGGCCCTGTGCTGCAATTTATCATCACACTTCAAGAAAGGAGGATGCCATCGTGCTCGTACCTAGACTGTATGAAGATCTGTCCGTCCTGCACCAGAACACAATGCCGGTCCACAGCTACTTCATACCCGCATCCACGCCGCCAAGCACGCTGTCAGCACCGCCGCCGAGGGAAGACTCCGACCGGCTGCAGATGCTCAGCGGATGCGCATGGAACTTTCGCTACTATTCAAGTATTCATGACCTACATGAGGAATTCTATCTCCCGGACTTCACGCCTGACAGCGCATGGAAGGAGGAAGTCGTGCCGTTCTGCTGGCAAATGAAAGGCTACGACGAACACCAATACACCAACATCCGCTTCCCCTTCCCGTTCGACCCGCCCTATGTGCCTCAGCATAACCCGTGCGGCACCTATATTCACAAGTTCGAATGGCACAAAAATCCGGACGCGCCGTGCTCACTTCTGAACTTTGAGGGAGTCGACTCCTGCTTTTATGTCTGGCTGAACGGAACATACGTCGGCTACAGTCAGGTCACACACTATACTTCCGAGTTTGACGTGACAGATCTCCTGACCGAGGGCGAGAACACTCTGGCCGTTCTGGTCCTCAAGTGGTGCGACGGTTCTTACCTCGAGGACCAGGACAAATTCCGCATGTCCGGCATCATCCGGGACGTCTACATTTTAAGCCGCCCCGCATCACGCATTGAGGACTATGTCATCACGACAGAGCTGTCGGAGGACCTCAGCTCGGCAGACCTCAGCATTAAGCTCACCTGGCACGGTGAACCGATCCCGGTCAGTCTGGAACTTTACGAGATCCCGCTGGCAGGCGATATGGCTGCAGAAAAAGCCCCGGCTGAAGATGCCGGCGCACGCCGGAAGATCCTTGAAGCCTCCCTGAACGGCGAGTCGGAGATACACCTCGGCGTCAAAGATCCGCTCCTTTGGAACGCGGAGACGCCATATCTCTACACGCTGCTCATCCGGACCGAGCACGAGACCATCACCGAGCGCGTCGGCTTCCGCAGCGTCTCAATGAAGGACGGCGTCGTTATGCTCAACGGTGCCCCGATCAAGTTCCGCGGCGTGAACAGGCATGAATCAGATCCGGTCACCGGAGAAGTGCTCAGCAGATCCCAGATCGAGCAGGATCTCTTCATGATCAAGAAGTACAACTTCAACGGAATCCGGGCCAGCCATTATCCGAACGTGCCATATTTCTATCAGCTCTGTGACGA
>JAZRKZ010000490.1:0-2641 GCA_045646565.1 Lachnospiraceae bacterium | reverse complement strand
ATTGTAAAACTCATCAAGCAGCAGACTACATACCACCTGTGGCAGAAGTATCCGGACTACTTGTCCAAACAGTATTGGAAAAAGAAAGTCTTCTGGTCTGATGGATATTTTGCCTGCAGTATAGGTGAGGTATCATCTGCCGCTATACAAAATACATTGAGAACCAGGGTTAATAGCTACGAATTTAAAAGGCTCCTCCCACCGCCCAAGGGCAGTGGGTTTCCGCCTATCACAACTGAGGATTATATTTATGAAAAAGCTAAAGAATACCTGTCTCGTGCTCAGTCCCAGCTCAGTAGTCTGTCTATAAAATAATTAAAAACAAAGAATGAATGATCATTAGCCTGTTGCTTTACATCTTATCGGCTATATTTCTCCCGCTGGCAAGCGCTCCGGCTGCACCCTTCCTTGGCAGATACCATCCGCTCTTATCAGCTGAACTCTCCCGCTGGCAAGTGCTGGGGCTGCTTCTTTCCTCGGCTGGTTTTCGAAGTTTTAGGGCTGCGCTCCTGCCTGAAAAGCAGGTTTTTTGAAATTTCAGCACGTGAATCGGATTGTTTTATCAATCGGTGACTGCTCGCGGTCCGTAAAACCATGCATTTTCGGCACGTGAATCAAAGCTGATTTACTAAAATCACCCGCCGACATTTTTAATGGCGGGTGATTTTTCTAATTTCAGCTTTTCTGGTGTGCCGTGCGCTCATAGAGGGTAGCAGCCATCTGTCTTGAATTCTTGATTCTTAAGGAAGCAAGAGCTGGGACGGATGCGCAAGAATTAGGGCTGCGTCCATCGTGGGCAGTCACTACGCCGTTCCACCCTAGAATCCCCCCTCTTTTGAGAACAAATCCAAACAAAGAAAAAATAATGTCGCTTGTTTTTTACTCGCTCTCGCTATATAATTCATTTACTGTGCAATTATAAAATGCAAGATAGCTAAGGCAGGTATGGGAGGTAATCCGGCGGACCTGCCGTATTGTAATGCTATGGTACGCTCCTTTTTCCGCCGGACGAACATTTTATTATGAGGTACAAATGAGCAGTAAAAACTATTTCCTTGGTATTGATATCGGTTCCACGACTGTCAAGATCGCCGTTACGGATGACGGGGACAATCTCCTCTTTTCTGACTATCAGCGCCACTACGCTGAGATTCAGGAGACCGCGGGCAAGCTGATCGCCGAAGCCTATGAAAAGCTCGGCGACCTGAACGTTTCTCCGGCCATCACGGGTTCGGGCGGTCTGACGCTCGCTAAGCATCTGGGAGTGCCGTTCGTCCAGGAAGTTATCGCCGTTTCCACCTGCCTGAAATCAAATTGCCCGAAGACGGACGTGGCGATCGAGCTCGGTGGCGAGGACGCCAAGATCATTTACTTCGAGAAGGGCAATATTGAGCAGCGTATGAACGGTATATGCGCGGGCGGCACCGGTTCTTTCATCGACCAGATGGCCGACCTGCTGCAGACAGACGCCGGCGGTCTCAACGAGTACGCAAAGAGCCACAAGTCGATCTATCCGATCGCTGCGAGGTGCGGCGTTTTTGCGAAAACGGACATTCAGCCGCTCATCAATGAGGGCGCTACCCGCGAGGACCTTGCGGCGTCGATCTTCCAGGCGGTCGTCAATCAGACTATCTCCGGTCTTGCGTGCGGCAAGCCGATCCGCGGCCATGTCGCGTTCCTCGGCGGTCCGCTGCACTTCCTCGACCAGCTGCGCGTCCGCTTCATCGAGACGCTGCGGCTCGACGATGAGCACGCCCTGATTCCGGACAACTCGCATCTTTTCGCGGCCTGGGGCGCGGCCATGGAGTCCGTGAACGCCGCTAAGAGTGAGGCCCGCACGTCAGAAGTCAAATACGTCGACGGGATGGAGAAACAGACCCTCGGCAGTCTTGTGAAACGTCTGAAGGACGGTATCAAGATGGAGTTTGAGGTGTCGCGTCTGGAGCCGTTATTTGCAAATAAAGACTCCTACCGCAAATTCAAAGCCCGCCAGGACCGCTACCAGGTGGCCAAGGGCAATCTTGCAAAATACAAAGGCCGCGCGTATCTCGGTATCGACGCGGGCAGCACGACGACGAAGACCGCGCTCATTTCCGACAGCGGCGAGCTTCTCTATTCCACATACGGAAGCAACAACGGCAACCCGCTGCAGACATCGATCGACGCGATCAAGGAGATCTACGAGCACATGCCGAAGGGCGTCGTGATCGCGGGCTCCTGTTCGACCGGTTACGGCGAAGCGCTGATCAAGTCCGCTCTGATGCTCGACGAGGGGGAAGTCGAGACGATTTCCCATTATTACGCCGCGCAGTTCTTCGACCCGGAGGTCGACTGCATATTGGACATTGGCGGTCAGGATATGAAGTGCATTCGCATCAAGGACCACGCCGTCGATGACGTCATGCTGAACGAGGCCTGCTCATCGGGCTGCGGGTCTTTCATCGAGAACTTCGCCAAGACGCTGAATTATTCGGTGCAGGATTTTGCGAAGGCGGCGCTATTTGCGGAAAATCCGATCGACCTCGGCACCCGCTGCACGGTCTTCATGAATTCTAAGGTCAAGCAGGCCCAGAAGGAAGGCGCGACCGTCGCCGACATCTCCGCGGGTCTTGCTTAAAGTCGGAGGCCAAGCGGTCTTAGG
>JAZRKZ010000489.1:0-5324 GCA_045646565.1 Lachnospiraceae bacterium | reverse complement strand
ATAGCATCGAGAACAATGCTGGCCTTCTGTACAGACATTCTGGCGTATGAAACCTTTGCGGACGGCCTTTTTTCTCTATTCTCTTCGTTTCTTACACGTTTGATTTGGGATCTGTGTCCTTTAGCCATGAATATTCTCCTCTTTATCGTCAGATCATCTCTGACAAGCTGCACCGGAGACACCAGGTGTCTCCTGTCGATCTACCCGACGCTTAACGACCGGACCTTGTTTCTGTCTTCGTATGGCCTCTGTATGTGCGTGTAGCAACAAACTCGCCGAGCTTATGACCAACCATATCCTCTGTTACATATACCGGAACATGTTTTCTTCCGTCATGTACGGCAAATGTATGTCCCACAAAGCTCGGGAAGATCGTGGAACGGCGTGACCATGTTTTAATAACAGCCTTTTCGCCGGATGCATTCAGTGCATCAACCTTCTTCAGAAGGTGCTCATCCGCGAACGGGCCTTTCTTTAATGAACGTGCCATTTTCCTACCTCCTTATTATCTTCCGGAACCCTTACCGTTTCTTCTTCTTACGATAAGCTTATCAGACTGCTTCTTGTGCTTTCTTGTCTTGTAACCCAGTGCAGGCTTGCCCCACGGAGTTGTCGGGCCCGGACGACCGATCGGTGAACGTCCTTCGCCGCCGCCGTGCGGATGATCATTCGGGTTCATAACGCTGCCGCGTACGTGCGGACGGATGCCCATATGTCTCTTGCGGCCTGCTTTACCGATATTGATAAGGTTGTGCTCGCCGTTGCCTACGACGCCGATTGTCGCGCGGCACTCGATCGGGACCATTCTCATTTCACCTGACGGAAGACGGAGAGTTGCATACTTGCCTTCCTTCGCCATCAGCTGAGCGCCGTTGCCGGCTGCGCGGACCATCTGGCCGCCCTTGCCCGGAAGAAGCTCAATATTGTGGACCATAGTACCTACCGGGACCTTGGAAAGCGGGAGGCAGTTGCCGAGCTTAACTTCTGCTTCAGCGCCGCTGACGATCTGATCGCCAACATTAAGACCTGCCGGAGCGAGGATATAGGACTTTGTTCCATCTGCGTAGAAAATAAGAGCGATATTGGCTGTACGATTCGGATCGTATTCGATAGCCTTTACAGTGGCGATGACGCCGTCCTTGCTGTTTCTCTTGAAATCAACAAGTCTGTATCTTCTCTTGTTTCCGCCGCCGCGGTGACGGCTTGTGATCTTACCCTGGTTGTTACGTCCGGACTTCTTCTTCAGGGCTACTGTAAGGGACTTCTCCGGTGTCTTCTTTGTGATCTCGGAGAAATCGGAGCCCGTCATATGTCTTCTCGACGGTGTATACGGCTTATATGTCTTAATAGCCATTGTGTAATCTCCTTTTTCTTATCACGTCTTACTCTGACGTATAGTGTATGTCTTCCTGTCTTTACAGACCCTGGAAGATCTCGATTTCCTTGCTGTCCTCTGTGAGCCAGACAACTGCTTTCTTTCTCTTCGCGGTCTTGCCGAATGTCATGCCGCGTCTCTTTGTCTTGCCTGCAAGGTTCATTGTATTGACCTTAGCGACCTTTGTTCCTTCGAACATCTTCTCGACCGCTTCCTTGACCTGAGTCTTTGTAGCATCCGTATGAACATAGAATGTGTACTTCTTCTCAGACATACCGGCCATACTCTTCTCAGTAACGACCGGCTCAAGAATGACGTCATAATATTTCAGATCTGCCATTATGCGAATACCTCCTCGATCGCCCTGACTGCATCCTTTGTAAGGACCAGCTTCTTATATTTAAGAATCTCGTAAACGTTCAGTGTGTTTGCGGCAGAGAGCTTTGCGTCGGCAATGTTTCTTGTCGCAAGCACTGTGTTCCTGTCGTTTCCGTTGATGACGATATATGCCTTCTCGGCGTTCAGGTTCTTCAGAGTATCTACCATGGTCTTTGTCTTCGGGCTCTCAAGTGTAAGAGCGTCGAGAACGATCATGTCGCCTGCCTGAAGTTTGGAAGTAAGAACGGACTTGATCGCCGCCTTCTTCTCCTGCTTGTTCATCTTGATCTTGTAGCTTCTTGGAACCGGAGCGAATACTACGCCGCCGTGTGTCCACTGCGGAGCTCTTGTGGATCCCTGTCTTGCGTGGCCTGTTCCCTTCTGTCTCCACGGTTTTCTTCCGCCACCGGAAACTTCCCCGCGAGTCTTGGCTTTCTGTGTGCCCTGGCGCTTAGCGGCAAGGTGCTGCACGACAGCCAGATGTACCAGGTTCTCTTTGATATCGGCAGCGAATACCGCATCGCTGACTTCCATCGTTCCGACTTCCTGGCCACCCATATTATAAACTGATACGTTAGCCATCTCGAATCGTCCTCCTATTCCGTATTACTTCTTTACAGTTTCTTTAATTGTCACAAGGCTCTTCTTCGGGCCCGGTACCGCGCCTCTGACCAGGATCAGATTGTTATCCGCGTCAACGCGAACGATCTCAAGATTCTGGATGGTGACACGCTTGTTGCCCATCTGACCCGGCATCTTCTTGCCCTTGTAGACTCTCGACGGATCGGATGATGTACCATTGGAACCTGCATGACGATGGAACTTGGAGCCGTGCTTCATGGGGCCTCTGTGCTGGCCGTGGCGCTTGATCGCACCCTGGTAGCCCTTGCCCTTTGAAATTGCTGTAGCGTCGATGTGATCGCCTGCAGCAAAGATGTCAGCTTTGATTTCCTGTCCCGGAGCATACTCTGCAGCATTCTCAAGCTTCAGTTCTCTCACGAATCTCTTCGGAGAAACGCCTGCCTTATCGAAAACGCCCATCTCGCCCTTTGTGACCAGCTTCTTACGGATATCTTCGAAGCCGACCTGGACAGCATCATAACCATCCTTGTCAGCCGTCTTGACCTGTGTTACCACACACGGGCCGGCCTGAAGGACTGTTACCGGGGTGAGGACACCGTCCTCGTTGAAGATCTGAGTCATCCCGACCTTCCTTGCAAGAATTGATTTCTTCATGTTTTTCCTCCTTACAGCGGATTGCTCTTGCAGTTGCAATCATACTAATTGGATGTTACCTGGTTTTCATCTTGATGTCGATGTAGACACCCGCCGGCATTTCCAGTCTGGACAGCGCGTCCACGACCTTCTGTGTCGGAGCCTGGATATCAATCAGTCTCTTGTGCGTTCTCTGCTCGAACTGCTCACGGGAATCCTTGTACTTGTGTACCGCACGAAGGATCGTAACTACTTCCTTCTTTGTCGGAAGCGGAACCGGTCCGCTGACCGTTGCGCCGCTCTTTTTAACAGTATCAATGATTTTTGTAGCTGATGCGTCCACGAGTGTGTGATCATACGCCTTGAGAGTGATTCTCATAACCTGACTTGCCATAAAAAAAGTCGCCTCCTTTTCGTACTTCTTACGTACGACAAGCGGTGACTGTACACGTTTCCGTGTGTTTCCTCATATTGCTTCAGGAAAAGACACACGTCTGTTTCCGCCGTTTCGGCGGACATATTGCACAGTGACTTGTCGCCAGTATCCTTACATGACATTCGCTCCACGGAGAACCTGCAACGGGGTGCAGCAACTTCACGCTTCATAGCTATCATGCCACAGCGTTGACTATTATAAATGAAACCCCTTGCTATTGCAAGAGGTTTTTTCATAAATTTAAGGTATTAATTTCTATACAATCCGGAGCCGTCCATGCGGTCCGCGGCAGCCCCGGCCGGCGTCATTGTAACGCCTTTGAAGCTTCAAATCAGAGAAGATCCGAAAAATCAATGATGTCAATTCCGGTCACATCATCCCGCAGGACCTTCGGATCGCTGCCGCCCGACTTGGCCTCCGTCAGGATCTCCTGTCTCGTCATGCGCTCGACCGGTGCAAATCTCTCCGGGATATCATCGATATCAGCCCGGCGTCCTGTCTGAATTCCGTTCCAGACTTCGCCGTCGATTTCATTTTCAAAAGGCTCGTCGGTCCACGACCAGAGGAGCTTCGGCTCATCTTCTTCATCCCTCCGAAGACCGCTCCATGAGGCTGCCGCCTTTTCCGTCTCGGCGATGAGGGCTGCCGTCATGCTGTCTTCAGGCTCTTCCTCCCCGGCGGCCGGCTGCGCTTCATACGCGATTGTCTCCTCAGCGTTTGCGGCTGTCTTTTCGGCTGCGCCTTCGTCCGGGATCATCTGAGGATCGATCGTTCCGGGGAACACTTTCGTATCGCCGAGCGCCATCTCCGGCTCGCCGGGCATTTCATTTGCCGCCGCAGGCCTCTCAACAGATATTTCGGCAGTGTCGCCGGCTCCGTAAGTTTCCGCCTCTTCAGCCGGGGATACGACTTCGGCCTCCGCCTCTTCCTCCTCTTCCGCAGAGGCTGTATCGGCACTGGCAACAACTCCCGCCATCGCCGCGGTGATCGAGGCTGTATCCTGACTCACTACCGTACCGTACCCTCTGTTATCCTTGACATTCTCGGAGTAACGCGTGTTCTCGGCGTCAGACTTCCGCAGCTTCTCTCCCGCATCGCCCGCTGCTTCAGCCGATGCGGCCGGCGCGTTTCCCGGGGTACCCGACGGCGGAGCCATGTCATCTTCATCTTCTTCATCCTCATCGTCCCTCTTCTTCCAGAGTTCGGAGAGAATAAACAGAATAATGATGAACAGGATCACAAGAGCGATAATGATACGTCCTTCAAGCGACTGCATCGCGACTACGACGAACCCGATATAGGGAACTGTCAGTACCACCTCGGAAACATTGTTCCGGATCACGATCGTCTCGGGGGATGCATTCGGCTCTGTTGCGCTGACGACTGTGAATTCGCCCGTCGCCGCGTCTCCCTCCTGAACAATATAGGCGTAGGTCGACGATCCGGACTCTTTCAGGATCTCGTCTCCCGCCGCAAGATCAAGGACTGCTTTATCCCGCGAATAGGTCACCGAACCGAGCGGGAGGTTGGTATCCATGCTGGCGGTATCCACAATCGTGGTGCTTACTCCAAGCAGAGGCGGGATAATGATCCCGGCTGTCACAACAATCGCCAGAACAAGAAACAGGTTTACAATGAATTTTAGGAATTTGGACATCTCGTCTCCTTTGTGCCGCGTCTGCCGCATATAGGCATACTAGTCTACAATAGTATACATTTTATCATTATTATCAAATCCTGTACATAGTTTTCTTTTTTCATATATTCTTCTATAATATAGCTGAAGTGAAAAGTTTATTTCCACTCTGAAGGGGGTGAAGTAGATTTTAGTCTTTCACCAAATTCCACTTACACTGATGTAGCATTTAGTCTTACACTCTATGAGTTCAACAGCCGCCGGAAAGGCAGGTATCATTATGA
>JAZRKZ010000488.1:0-7733 GCA_045646565.1 Lachnospiraceae bacterium | reverse complement strand
GACAGTGCCGTCCCAGCCCTTCTCGCGGCTTCCTTCCGCCTCAAGGGCTTTTTTAAATTGCGTCTCATAGAGTTCAGTATATACGCCGCCCTTCGCGACCAGCGCGTCATGCTCGCCCCGCTCGACGATCCCGCCGTCCTTGACGACAAGAATCTCATCCGCCGCGAGGATCGTAGAGAGTCTGTGCGCGATCAGAATGCTTGTACGGGACGCGATCAGCGGGTCGATCGCCTCCTGGATCTTATTTTCGGAAATCGAATCCAGAGCCGATGTCGCCTCGTCGAAGACCAGCAGGGCCGGGTCTTTCAGGAGGACCCGGGCAATGGATATCCTCTGCTTCTCGCCTCCGGACAGCTTCAGGCCACGATTGCCGACCATCGTGTCCAGCCCGAGCTCCTGTCTCTCAATGAAATCATAAATATTTGCCTTCCTGCAGGCTTCTATGAGCTCTTCTTCCGTGGCGTCGGCCCGCGCGTACAGAAGGTTCTCGCGGATCGTGCCGTTGAAAAGGTATGTCTCCTGGGATACGATACCGACATTCTTTCTCAGCCAGGCAAGATCAAGCCTGCGGACATCCACCCCGTCGAACTTCACGCAGCCTCCGATGACGTCATACATACGCGGGATCAGGTTGATCATTGTGCTCTTCCCTGAGCCCGACGGACCGACAATGGCAACCGAATGACCGCTCTCAAGCTTAAAATTCACATCATTGAGGATCCGGCGTTCCGGCTCGTAGTAGAATTCGACGTGTTCAAATTCCACCTGTCCGGTCGCCTGCGCGGGAATGATGGCGTCCGGCGGGCTCTCGATCTCGACCGGCATGTCGTAGTAGGCAAAGATCCTTGTGAACATGGCCATCGACCGGATCCAGTCGACCTGGATGTTCAGCAGCTGGTTGACCGGTCCGTACATCCTGCCGAGCAGGGCGACCAGGACCGTGATGTCGCCGACGGTCAGATCGGAATCATACTTCATCATGAGAACGCCGCCGACAAGATAGAGCAGCATGGGGCCGATGCTTGCAAATGTCGATATGGCCACCATGAACCATCTGCCCGCCATGCTCTCCCTGATGTTCAGATTGATCATCTGCTTGTTCGCGGCTTCGTACTTTTCGTACTCTTCCTGCTCCTTGCCGAACAGCTTGACCAGCTGCTGGCCGCTGACCGACAATGTCTCATTGAGGATCCCGTTGATCTTATCGTTGCATTCCTGCGACTGATTGGTCAGGCTCCATCTGGTCTTGCCCGCGCGCCGCGTCGGGATCACAAAGAGCGGGATGATCAGCACGCCGACCGTCGCGAGGATCCAGTTTTCCCGGTACATGACAATGACGGCGACGGCGAGCGTGATCGCATTTGAAAGAATGCTGGTCATCGTGTTCGTGATCGTACGCTGTACGCCGTCGATATCGCTCGTCATGCGCGTGATGATATCACCCTGGTTATTGGTCGTGAAAAAGCGCTGGGACATCTTCTGCAGATGCCGGTACATCTTGTTGCGCATATCATATGTGATATGCTGCGCGATCCATGTGTTCAGATAACTTTGAAGCACGCCGATGAGGTTGGCGGCAAATGTCACGCCCAGCGACAGCAGGATCAGACTGATCAGCGCGTCCATGTTCCGGGCAATGAGACCGTCGTCGATGATCCGGCCGGTCAGCACGGACGGCGCCAGCGTGAAGATCGAGGAGATCAGGAGCGAAACCAGCACCAGCGCCATCTGCTTCCAGTAAGGAGTCAGATACGAAAATATCCTGATAATAAGTTCTTTTGTCACCTTCGGGGCCTGCGCCTTCTCCTCCTCCGTGAGATAGCGTCCGCCTCTTCCCCCGCCGGGTCCGCCTGGTCCTGCCATATTCTTTCCTCCCTGTATGCGTGTTTATAACTTGCGGCGATCATGCCGATGAGTGCTCAGATCATATCCTTTTTCAGGTCCCCGAGATCGTCGATGATCCGGCCTTTTTCAACATTCGGCTCAATGAAGTTATGATAAGCATACTCCCAAAGGACCTCCGAACCGAGTTTTGCACGTTGATTCCTCTTAAGGACCTGCGACAGCCTGACTCCGTGCTCTACCCAGGAGATGCCGTCCGTCGCCGCGTTCAGCATGAGCGGCTGAAAATTATCCAGCGCTCTGGCAAATTTCGCCTCCGGCGTCTCCCAGGCTTCGAACTCTTCCCAGACAGCCCGCAGCTTCGGTCCGATGTCGTCGGGAAGCATGCCGAAAATCCGGTCCGCCGCCGCTTTCTCCCGCTCCGCCTGACTCTCCTTCGCCGCGTCGTCGTAGGCGTAGGTATCGCCCGCGTCGATCTCCACCAGATCGTGAATGAGGACCATGAGCATCGTCCGGGCGATATCGATTTTTTCATTTGCATACTCTGCAAGGAGCCATACCATGATCGCCATGTGCCACGCATGTTCGGAATCGTTCTCCTTGCGCTTTCCGTCTGACAGGTAGGTCTGCCGCCCGATGAATTTTTCTTTGTCGATCTCCAGCGCAAACCCAAACAGCCTGTTAAGTCTCTCCTTGTCAGCCATCTTAAAGAACTCCTTTCTGATCTCTCCCATGATATAGAGCGAGCCGCAGGCAATCACCGGTCCGCCGTCGGCGATCTCCAGGGCGCATCTTACGCCGTCGGCTATGCTTTTTTCGGCAAATGCAGGCACTCCACGGACGAGTCCCGCCAGCCCCGCCGCATCGAGCGCCCTCGGATTCATCGGCGTGACGCAGACAAACGCTTTCGCATGCGGGATCAGACAGTCCAGCATCTCGCCATATTCCTTATCGGCGAGCACTCCCATAAGAAATGTGACTTTCTCATCCGGCAGCATTTCTCTGATATTATCCCGCAGGGCGCGAATACACTGCGGGTTATGGGATCCGTCGCAGATAAATGGCGGCTTCCTGCGAAGAATTTCATATCTCGCCGGCCATACAACGCCCGCAAGCCCCGTCCTCACAGCCGCTTCCGGGATGTCCCATCCTCTCTCCCTGAGCTCTTCAACAATCTCAAGGACCATGACCGCGTTTTTGATCTGCTGACTGCCGTGAAGGGACAGTGTCAGATTCCTGTACTCATGCCAGCTGAATGTCTGACCGACTGTCGGCAGATCCGCAAGTGACCCGTCAGTCCGCAAAGGTACAGATACCGCCTCCATGTCCGCCCGGCGCCAGACCGCTTTCCGCTCGGCGGCGACGGTCCGGTAGACCTCCTCGGCCTCCGCGTCCACCGGATAGGTGACGACATGGCAGCCTTCCTTGATGATCCCGGCTTTCTCAAAGGCGATCTTCGCAAGCGTATCGCCAAGGAACTGCGTGTGCTCAAGACTCAGATTCGTGATCGCGCTAACAAGCGGCGGCGGAATGATATTCGTGGAATCAAGCCGTCCGCCCATGCCGACTTCCATGATGACAATATCGCAGGCGGCCGCAGCGAAAGCATAGATCGCGGCGGCTGTCAGGATCTCGAATTCGGTGGGCTTATCCTCCATCGCTTCGGCGGCACTGTCATCTGCCGCATAATCTCCGTTCACCGCGCGCTCCACGGCTTCCACAGCCCGGCAGAAATCAGCTTCGGCGATTTGCTGCCCGCCTATTTTGATACTTTCAAGGACCGTCAGAAGATACGGCGAGGTGAACATCCCCGTCTTCATGCCTGCCGCGTAAAGAACAGACTCCAGCATCGCGCAGGTCGATCCCTTGCCGTTCGTCCCCGCGACATGGACATACGAAAGCTTTTTCTCCGGATGGCCCATGCGCTCCATGAGTTCCGTCATTCGCTCGAGCCCGAGCCGGCTGCCGCGCCAGCGGTCCATAAAGGCGATCGCTTCTTTAAATGTCATGTTCTATCCTTCCTCCCGATATCCAAAGTCGGCTCAAAGCCGCGTTTCATGGCCCGGATGCCGGTCCCGGCCGCCTGACTGTGCACCTTAATCAGGCGATCCGTTCTTTTCATCCAATAGTATCTTTAAGCCAGTCCGTCCGGACGGAAACGTTTTGCCGCATACGCCATAATCCCGGCGACCGTCTTGGCGTCCCGAATTTCTCCGGAATAAATTCTATCCATAAGATCTTCCAGTTGGAAGGCTTCCACCTTGATCTCCTCAGCCTCATCGAGATGCTGCCCGTCCGCAGGGACCAGATCCTCCGCAAGATAGACGTCCGTGAATTCACTGCAGTAGGCAACGGCTGTCATAAGTCTGACGAGCGGCGTGATCTTCCCGCTCTGATACCCGGTCTCCTCGGCAAGTTCCCTGGCCGCGGTACAGGCCGTATCCTCCGTGAGCGAGTCTCTGGCTCCGGCAGGGAGTTCAAGCGTCTCCCGGTCGACTGCCGGCCGCATCTGGCGGATCATCAGGATCCTGCCATCCGGCAGGACAGGCACGATACAGGCGCCGCCGCGCGGGTGATCAATAAAATCCCACTGCTCGATCTTCCCGTCGGGCAGCTCCATGGTATCCTTATAAAATGTCAGTACGCTGCCCTTAAAAGCCAGCTTTCTGTCAAGGCGTTTCAACTTGTGTTCCATATCCTGTCTCCGTTCGATTACAGCTTACACAGAATGCGGAAAGGCTGCCGTTTCCGACAGCCTCCACCACTTCATTCCTGTTTTACGTTATTTCTTGTTCTTGCAGGCCTTATTCAGTTCATCGACCACGATCTGCAGAGCCTTGATCCTGGCGTACTTCTTGTCTACCGATTCAAGAATATACCACGGTGCATTGACTGTGCTGGTCTTCTGAAGCATCTCGTTGATGGCGTCCACATAGAGATCCCACTTCTCACGATTTCTCCAGTCTTCATCTGTGATCTTCCACTGTTTCTCCGGCGTGTTCTGGCGATCGGTGAATCGCTCGAGCTGTGTCTGATTATCGATCTGCACCCAGAACTTGATGACCACTGCGCCCCAGTCTGTGAGCTCGCGCTCGAACTCATTCATCTCGTTATACGCGCGCTGCCAGTCATTCTCAGAGCAGAAACCCTCCAGACGCTCGACCATGACGCGGCCGTACCATGTACGGTCGAAAATCGTGATATGGCCGGTCTTCGGAAGACGTGTCCAGAATCTCCACAGATAGTGACGGGCTTTCTCATGCGGCTCCGGACTTGCGATCGGCTCCACGACGTAGCCGCGCGGATCCAGAGCTGCCGTGATCCTCTTGATATTTCCGCCCTTGCCGGCCGCATCCATGCCTTCATACGCGATGATGACCGGAATCTTCTTGCGGTACAGCTTATTATGCAGAGCCCGGAGCTCGCCCTGCAGGCGGTCCAGTTCTTTCTTATACTCTTCTTCCGTCAGCGACTTGCTGAGGTCAACTTCGTCGAGAAGCGGCATCGGCTTCAGCGGGAATGTATTCTGAAGGATCGGCACTGCCAGCGAATGATTCTTGAGCGCTGTATCAATTCCCTGATTCAGGAACTGAAGGACCTGCAGCACCGCCCACTTCTTATTCTTGGCGTCAATGATGTACCACGGAACATTGGACCGGTTCGTATCCTCAAGATAGCGGTTGTACACTTCAAGGCACTCATTGTAGTGCTCGTTCTCCCACAGGTCTTCCTTGTCGACACGCCACTTGGTGTTCTTGTCCGCAAGGAGCAGGTCAAGCCTCTTCTTCTGTTCCTTCTTGCTGATATGGAAGAAGAATTTCATGACAAGATAGCCGTTGTCCGTGAGCTGACGCTCCGTGATATTGATACTTTTTATCCGCTTGGCGTAGGTGTCCTCATCGATCGTACCGTTGATGACGCCGTCTGTGACCTCTTCCATCCAACAGGTGTCGAAGAACTTGAACTTGCCGGCTTCGGGGATCTCAAGCATGTAGCGGTAGAGGAACGGTTTCCTCTTCTCTTCTTCCGTCGGCTCCGCGTCCATGGTCGCCACTTTGAAGAAGCGCGGATCGATGCTCTTTATGACATCGCCCATGACACTGCCTTTACCGGCGCTGCCCCATCCTTCAAAGATGACCATGACGGGAAGCTTTGCCTCCTTGATCTTCATCTGGTTGGCGGCCAGTTTCGCCTGCTCGACTTTCAACGCCTCCTTGATGGCTTCCTTCTCCGGCTGCGTTGACTTTACAAAATTCTTAAGCATAAATGCCTCCTGATAAAAATGGTAAATCGAACAAATATTGTTAGACCTTTGATGGAATTGTAGCACATTTGCACAAATCATACCAGTGTATTATGTATCTTTATCGCGTTCCGCCAGTACGACGTACATAACATCCCGCTATGCGGCTGCTCCTGCGGGCGCGGCGCTTTGCCGCTACACTTCATAGACCACCCTGCCGCCGCAGATCGTATAGTGAACGCGGCCGGTCAGCTCGCGGCCGGTGAACGGAGTATTCTCGGCTTTTGAGGCGTAATTTCCTGCGATAAAAGTCTCATCGGCGTCAAATATCACCAGATCGCAGGGGCCGCCCTCTGCGATATAGCCGGCGTCAAAGTGGTAAAAATCAGCCGGTCCTGTGGACATGCGGTCAAGGAGCGTGCGCATCGTGAGACAGCCTTTTTTTACCAGCTCGGTAATTCCCAGGGCGAGCGACGTCTCAAGACCGATGATCCCGCTCGGAGCCTCCGTCAGTCTGCGTTCCCGCTTCTCAGCCACCGTGTGCGGCGCATGGTCTGTCGCGATCATGTCGATCGTGCCGTCCGCAAGACCCTCGATGATGGCGATCCGGTCCGCCTCCTCGCGGAGCGGGGGATTCATCTTGGCGTAGGAGCCGTGCCGGATCGCGGCTTCTTCCGTGAGTGAAAAGTGGTGCGGCGTCGCCTCCGCGTGGATATTGCCGGAAACCGCCCTTGCCTTCGCCTGTCTTACGAGCTCGACCGCCTCTTTTGAACTTATATGCTGGATGTCGATGCTGGCTCCGGTCTCGAGCGCAAGCGCAAGATCCCGCCGGACCATAACAATCTCAGCCATCCGGTCCGAACCGCCGATATGATAATAGTCGCTGGCTTTTCCGTGGTTGATGCCGTTGTTTTCAATATAATCCGGGTCTTCCTCGTGGAAACTGATCGGCAGCCCGAGCTTCTTTACGCGAAGCATGGCTTCCCTGACGATCTCCGCATTCTTCAGCGGTATGCCGTCATCCGTGAAGCCGACCGCTCCGGCTTCTTTAAGCGCTTCCATGTTCGTGAGGATCTCTCCCATCATGCCGCAGGTGACATTTGCACACGATGTGACATGAATACCGGTCTTTGCGCCCTTTTCAAGACAGTAGAGCAGCGTGTCGACCGCATCGATCGGAGGACGCGTGTTGGCCATCATGACCACTGTCGTAAAGCCGCCCGCCTTAGCTGCGGCTGCCCCCGTCAGAATGTCCTCCTTCGAGGTGAAGCCGGGATCCCTGAAATGCACGTGTACGTCGACGAGTCCCGGTCCGACGATCATTCCCTCCGCATCGATGACGTCGCAGCCTGCCGGTGCATCTATATGCGCCGCGATCCTTGTGATTTTCTCATCTGTGGCAAGAATGTCGTATTTGCCCTCCGTTCCCGATTTCGGGTCGATCATATATCCGTTTTTTATTAATAACATGTTCGTGACCTCGTATGGTTGATTTGCGGTGCCGGTCTATATGCTCTATGATAGCAAAAGATGTGATTGTTGTCTTGAAAAAAGATAAAAAGGGCAATTTCTTCCGACAATTGAAATACCGAGGATCCCTGCCTGTACGTTTAGAAATCGCTGCAAAAAGACCACCGCCCGCCGGCGG
>JAZRKZ010000487.1:0-6067 GCA_045646565.1 Lachnospiraceae bacterium | reverse complement strand
TGGCTGCACTGTTAGCCGGTGCGACATGTATCGCGATGCTTGCCGGATGCGGCGGTTCCGCTTCTTCAGGCGGTGGATCGACAGGCGGTACGCAGACTGCGACGGTGGGAACGGATACGTATTCCATGATCGATAACTTCGACGTCACAACACTGGACTACATTTACAACAACAAGTCCTCGAACGGCGACTACACCTGCAACTTTATCGAAGGTCTTCTGACTCAGGACAATCATGGCACTCTGGTCGCCGGTATGGCAAAAGAGTGGTCTTCCAATGACGACGCTTCTGAGTGGACATTCACGATCCGTGACGACGCTGTCTGGTCAACAAGTGAAGGCGAAGAGTATGATGCTGTTACAGCTGAAGACTTCGTGACGGGCCTCAAGCACGCTGTTGACATCAAGTCCGAGACTCTGGGTCTTGTAGCTGACCTCATCAAGGGTCTGCGCGAGTACTCAGAAGGCACGGGTTCATGGGAAGATGTAGGCATCAAGGCAGACGGAGATAAACTGACCTATACGCTTACAAAGCCGTGCGCATACTTCGACGGTATGACAACATACTCCATCCTGTATCCGGTCAACGCAGAGTTCCTTGAGTCCAAGGGCAGCGATTTCGGTGCTGTTAAGCCCGATTCCATCCTGTACAACGGATGCTACATCCTGTCCTCTCTGGTTCCGTCACAGGAAGTCCGTTTCGACGCGAACCCGAATTACTATGACAAAGACAATGTTCATGTTCAGCATGTTGTTGTTACATATACCAATGGCGAAGATCCGGCACAGAATTTCAATATGTTCGTGAACGGTGAGACCTCTGCTACAAATATCAACTACGCTCTTCCGGATGTCGTAAAGAAAGCCAATGAGCTTTATGCAGACAATATCTATACAAGCCTTACAACAGCTACTTCTTTCTGGGGCGCTTTCAACTGGGATCGCCGTCAGTACGCTCTGTACAATGATCCGTCTGTTGTTACAACATCCAAGACATCGGATGCGCAGAAGGCTGATACAAAGGCAGCTATCCTGAATGCCAACTTCCGCCGTGCCGTCTATGCCGCTTACTCTGCACATGCAGTTCAGGCAATCTCAATGGGTGAAGAACACGCTGACGATGCTCTCCGCAACACACTTGTACCTTACACATTTATGTCAACAAGTGATGGACGTTTCTACGGCGCCATCGTAACGGAAGAACTTGCGAAACTTGTTCCTGAATTTGCAGGCATCGACCTGAATGACGGCCACGATGCATGGTATAACCCGGAACTTGCCAAGACATTTGCAGAGAAGGCGAAAGAAGAACTTGGCGATACTATTTCCGAGTGGCCGATCCACCTGGATGTCCCGGTCATGGCTTCCGATGAGAACAGAAAGAATCAGCAGCTCGCTATGCAGAAGTCGATCGAAGACGCGATCGGCGACTATGTCAAGATCGATCTTCAGTTCCTTGAGGGTGATTCCTCTGTTTATTTCTCCGCATTCTACAATCAGCCGGACGGCGTCTCCAACTCCATCGACCTTGTCTTTGGCGCAGGCTGGGGCCCGGACTACGGCGATCCGCTTACATACATCCACTGCTTCGATATTCACGACGGCGATATGCTGAACTACTCCGGCATCAACTATGAGAGCCAGGGCCAGGATGATGAGCAGAAGGCAGCCCTTAAGGCAATCGGTCTTGAAGACATCCAGGCAGTCGTCGATCAGGCAACCGCAGCCAAGGGCGACGAGCGTATCGAGCTCTTCGCAAAGGCAGAGGCTATGCTGCTCGGTGAAGGCATCCTTCGTCCGTACAGCACAAGCGGCGGCAGCCAGAGAGTCAGCAAGGTCGTTCCTTTCACACAGGCTTACGGCATGTATGGTCAGGCTTCTTACAACGCAGTTCCGTACTTCAAGTACATGGAGCTCCAGGATGAGCCGGTCCTTGCAGCAGATTATAAGGCTGCTGAGGAAAAATGGTTCAAAGGTGAATAAAACACAGCGGCTGCAGCTGATTTTGCGATGAACTAAATAAGCGGGATCCGGAGAAATTCGGTGCTCCGGATCCCGTTCTTCTTAATTAAGGGGATCGTAACTTCTATGAATAAGAGTTATATTTGGAAGCGACTCTTGAGGTCGCTTTTATCTATTATGATTATCATGCTTATCGTCTTTACCATGATTTTCACGCTGGTGCCTCGTGATAATATTTTCTTCGAGGACAGTACTTACCGCAAACTGAGCAGTAAGTCGGACGATAAGACAGAGTATGTGTACACTACATGGGAAAAACTTGGGTATCTGGACTACGTGAGAATTAACGATTACTGTCAGGAGCTTTATGGCGCCGGCAGCCCGGAGATGGCGACGGCTATTGAACCTGATTCCAAGGACAGTAAGGATTTCGTCGATCTGTATACATCAAAAGGATATACTGTTGCAAAGTATCTGGGAAACGGGCGTTACTATGCGTATAAGGACATACCGGTCATCAAGCGAATGGGTTCATGGCTTGCCCATCTCATTGTGATCGACACACCGATGTCCGTCAAGGATGAGACTAATCCGGACCTTAAGAGGGGAATTTCCTTCGGCCGCACTCCGTCCGGCGGTCTGGCCATTATCGGCAGCGGTACAACGTATAAGTATCTTCTCTATACAAACAGCAAGTTCCCCTGGATCCATCAGAACTTCATCCGTCTGAATTTCGGTGTTTCCTACCCGACCTATCAGGGTCTCGATGTCATGCGTGTCCTCTTCCAGTCACAGGGCGATGAAGCGAAACGCCATGTCGTCTACGAGACCGGCCTTGAAGGGCAGTCCGGCATCAATTTCGGTACACTCAAATACAAGTCCGTTCTCGACAGAATGGACACAAAGAAGTTCCCGGATCACTATGCGGATTATGAAGTTTACAGAAACCAGCCCTCGATGATCGGAACATCTTTCAGAATGGGTATTATAGCTATGATCCTGGCATATTCGCTGGGTCTGCCCTTCGGTCTTCTTATGGCGAGAAGAAAAGATAAGCTCGCGGATAAGCTCGGTATGGTCTATATCATCTTTATCATCGCAGTCCCGTCTCTGGCTTATATCTACCTCTTCCGGTATTTTGGAACATTATTGTTCAATCTTCCGTCGGTATTTACCACCTACGGACCGGGTGATGCGCGTTCGTGGGTACTGCCGGTCATCTCGCTTGCCCTGCCGTCCATTGCCAGCCTTATGCTGTGGACCCGCCGTTACGTGGTCGACCAGATGAGCGCGGACTATGTCAAGTTCGCAAAGGCCAAGGGACTCAGCCAGGGAGAGATTTTCCGCACACATATTTTCAAGAACGCTATCATTCCGATTGCACAGGGAATTCCCGCATCGCTTGCCGGCTGCATCACCGGCGCTATCATCACCGAGGCAATTTACTCTGTCGGTGGTATGGGTAAAATGCTTCCGAACGCGATCAAGCAGTATAACAATGTCATGATCATCGCCCTTGCGTTCATGTTCTCCACAGTATCGGTCCTTTCAGTTCTGGCAGGAGATATTGTACTGACAAAGGTAGATCCCAGAATTTCACTCAGTGAGAAGGCAGGGAGGTCGTAAATGGATATGGAAAACACCAATCTGTTCGAGTTTGCGGAATTCGACGAGCTCGAATCTGAACATATTGCAGCGCCCCGGTACTCATACTGGAAATCTGTCTGGAGAACATTTTTTAAGAATAAGTTCACGGTCGCGGTCGCGGTCCTTTTGCTGTGCATCATTGGGTTTGCTCTGATACAGCCGATGCTGTCCGGTTACAGTCCCATTAAGACGCCTAATATTAATAACTCGCACCTGAAGTTCCTGAAACCTTCCGCAGAGCATATCTTCGGAACCGACCATGTCGGCAACGAAGTCTTTGACGCGGTCTGGGCAGGCGCAAGAAACTCCATCATCGTCAGCTTTATCTGCACGGCCATCAACATGCTGATCGGTATCCCGATCGGCGCTCTCTGGGGATTTTCAAAGAAGATGGACCGCTGGATGATCGAAGTTTATAACGTCATCTCCAACGTACCGTTCCTTCTTCTGGCCATGATTCTTTCCTACGTTCTCGGCGCAGGTATGAGATCCCTGATCATCACCATGACCTGTACGGAGTGGATCTTCGTAGCCTACTTCATACGTACGCAGGTCATGATCATTCGTGACCGTGAGTACAACCTGGCTTCCAAGTGCCTGGGCACCGGCACATGGACCATGATCGTGAAGAACATTCTTCCGTATCTGATCTCCGTCATCATGACTTATGTATCGCGTGAGGTTCCTTCGCTTATTTCCTACGAAGTTTTCCTTTCCTACATGGGTCTCGGACTTGGTACAACTAACGCATCTCTGGGTCAGTCCATCGCCATGTATACTTCGTACATGAACGGCTATCCGCATCTTTTCTGGATTCCCGTCAGCGTCCTGGCAATCATCTCTATTTCGCTCTATATCGTAGGGCAGAGACTTGCTGACGCAGCCGATCCGCGTACGCACATGTAGGAGGAATAACAATGTCAGAGAATAGAAATGTTGTACT
Source organism: Lachnospiraceae bacterium (assembly GCA_045646565.1). Lineage (GTDB taxonomy): Bacteria > Bacillota > Clostridia > Lachnospirales > Lachnospiraceae > Chordicoccus. The sequence continues at coordinate 1,516 of JAZRKZ010000487.1, read as the reverse complement.
GTCCGCCAAAGACGTTGAAGTAAAATTCAGGGTCAGGGACAATTATCTAACAGCGATCCGCGGTATTTCGCTGGATCTGTATGAGGGAGAGACTTTCGCGATCGTCGGCGAGAGCGGTTCCGGAAAATCCGTCTTCACAAAGACGTTCACAGGCATGCTGGAATCCAACGGTATGATTTCAAGCGGATCCGTCATGTTCCACGGGAAAGACCTGACAAAACTTAAGACAGATAAGGACTGGGAAGGCATTCGCGGCGCAAAGATATCCACGATCTTCCAGGATCCTATGACGTCTCTGAATCCGATCCGCACGATCGGCTCCCAGATAACGGAAGTCATCGAGAAGCATCAGGGCGTTTCGAAGGCAGAAGCGAAAAAACAGGCTATTGAGATCATGGAGCGCGTCGGCATCAAGGATGCGGCCAACCGCTTTGACGAGTTCCCATTCCAGTATTCCGGCGGTATGCGTCAGCGTATCGTCATTGCGATCGCTCTGTCCTGCCATCCGGAAATTCTGATCTGCGACGAGCCGACGACCGCTCTGGACGTTACCATTCAGGCTCAGATCCTGCAGCTGATCCGTGATCTGCAGAAGGAACTTGGATTCACCACGCTCTACATTACTCATGACCTGGGCGTTGTCGCAAATGTTGCCGACCGCGTCGGTGTCATGTATGGCGGACAGATCATTGAGTACGGCACCGTCGAGGAAATTTTCTTTGCGCCGTGCCATCCCTACACATGGGCGCTGCTCTCCAGTCTGCCCCAGCTGGGCGTCAAGGGTCAGGACCTCTATTACATCACCGGCACGCCGCCGTCACTGTACAATCAGATCAAGGGAGACGCATTTGCCCCGCGCAATGAGCACGCTCTCAAGATCGACTTTGTGCAGGAACCTCCATTCTTTAAGGTAAGTGATACGCATTACGCTAAGACATGGCTTCTCGATCCGAGAGCGCCGAAACTGGAGAAACCGGAGGTCATCCAGAATCTTCATGAAAAGATCAAGAAAATGACAGATAAGGGAGGCGCGTTCCATGTCGAATAATAATAACAGAGAGGTGATTGTGTCCGTCAAACACGTAGACATCTCTTTCGATACAGGCGGAAAGAAGAAATTTAAAGCCGTGAAAGATGCCAATTTCGACATCTACAAGGGCGAGACATTTGCTCTCGTAGGCGAATCCGGATCAGGAAAGACAACTCTCGGACGCGCGATCATGCGCATCAATCCCTGCAGCGCCGGCGAGATTACATTTGAAGGGAAGCGTATTTCCGGGAATATTTCCAAGGAAGAAGACAGAAATGTGGTCCGCAATATCCAGATGATCTTCCAGGATCCTGCGGCGTCGCTGAATGAAAGAGCGACGATCGAGTACTGCGTGTCGGAAGGTCTTCTCAATTTCCATCTGTACAAGGATGAGAATGACCGACTGGCCAAGGTAGACAAGGCCCTGCAGGACGTAGGACTTCTGCCCGAGCACAAGTCCCGCTATCCGCACGAGTTCTCCGGCGG
>JAZRKZ010000486.1:0-2504 GCA_045646565.1 Lachnospiraceae bacterium | reverse complement strand
ACAGATGGACAGACTGTTCGAATGTCTGGAGGAAATGGGTATACAGTAAGGAGGTTCTGATTGACTGTTGTTGCTGAATGGGTCGCTGCCCATCTATCTTTTCTGCCGCCGCAGGCCATCGTCGTTATTGTGTCGATGCTGCCGCTCATTGAGCTGCGCGGCGGTATTCCGGTCGCGCGGCTTCTTATGCTGCCGATGTCGGAGGCCATTCTTTTTTCCGTCATCGGAAATATCATACCGATTCCGTTCATTCTGCTGTTCATCATGAAGATTTTCGACTGGCTCCGGCCGACGAAGCTCTTCGGCGGAATCGTCCGGAAACTCGAGGCGAGGGCGCCCGGCAAGTCCGAGGGCATTCAGAAGGCTGAGTTCTGGGGGCTTACCCTTTTCGTGGGAATCCCGCTTCCCGGTACCGGCGGCTGGACAGGAGCGCTGGCGGCGTCATTGCTGAAAATTGATATTAAAAAGGCTTCCCTCGCGATCCTCCTCGGTATCGCGATTGCCGCTACGATCATGACCTTCATCTCATATGGGGTCTTTCACATGTAAAAAAAGGGCTGCCGCGGAAAGCGGCGGCCCTTTTGCGCAGACGCGGCCCTTATGCCTCCCCGATTGCCCAATTAAGTCGACCGGCAGGGCTGTTTCGTGTTATACTGGTATGAGGAGAATTGTTTTCAGAAACCGGAAAGGATGGCGTGAAGATGACATACAGGATTATTGGCGGCATCGCTGCCGGGGCCGCCGCAATCGCAGCGGGCGGTACGGCGACAGTCGCATACAAGACATTTGAAGGGTATCTGCTAAGACACGGGACATACGATGACGATCCGCCGGGAGATAAGGAATACGCAACGCCGGAGCTCTATGACCGGTACCTCGAAGAGATAGAATGGAACCTGCGTCTTCAGTATGAGGATGTGAGCATCACCTCGCGGGACGGTCTTCTTCTCATGGGCAACTATCTGCCGGCTGAGGAAGAGGCGGTAAGGAACATGGTGCTTGTGCATGGATACCACAGCACCGGTTTTAAGGACTTTGCCGGTCTGCTCCGCTATTACCATAAGGACAGCAACGTCCTTCTGATCGAGCAGAGAGCGCACAGAAGAAGTGAGGGGAAATACATCACGATGGGCATCAGGGAGAGCGAGGACGTCGCCCTCTGGTGTGAATTCATGAACGAGAAGGCCGGGAGCGATCTTCCGATGTATCTGCACGGCGTCTCCATGGGAGGAGCGTCCGTCGCGATGGCGGAGGGCGAAGCGCTGCCGGACAATGTGAAGGGAATCATCGATGACTGCGGTTTCACGGATCCCTATGACATCGCGGTCGAAGTTGCCAGGACGTATTCGAACGGTTCGACGATACCGCTCATGCCGCTTGTCAACAGATTTGCAAGGAAGAAGGCGGGGATCGATCTCAGGGAAAAGAGCGCGCCGAAGATCCTTGCGGACGCGAAGATCCCGATCCTGTTCGTCCACGGCACCTGGGATCGGTTCGTTCCGCCGCACATGGGCATTCGCAACTATCATGCCTGCGCCGCGCCGAAGAAGATCTGCCTGGTGGACGAGGCGACGCACGCGATGTCTTTCCTGAAGGATCCGGACAAGTATACGGCGGCGATTGAGGATCTGTTTGCGGGATGGAATGACTGATAACGAGATGTGAAAGGAGGAAACCATGGCGGACAATAGAGTAAAGCACCTTGGCGTTATTATGGATGGGAACCGCAGGTGGGCGAAGAAGCATATGTTTACTTCGGTCATGCGCGGTCATGAGAAGGGACTGGACACGTTTATGGACGTCTGCACCTGGTGCCAGGACGAGGGTATTCCGTATCTCACGGTCTACGCGTTCTCGACGGAGAACTGGGAGCGCAGCCGCGAAGAAGTCTCGAACCTTTTTAAGCTGATGGGCAAGTTCTTCCGCGACGAGATCGATACCTGTATCAGCAGGGATATCCGCATCAAGGTCGTCGGAGATCTCTCAAGGCTCGACGAGGAGTCCATGGACACTGTCCGCAAGGCGGAGATGATGACCGCCAACTGCACGAATCTTCTGGTCCAGATCGCAATCTCCTACGGCGGCAGGGACGAGATCATCCGTGCGGTCAGAAGGTATGCGGAGGAAGCTGTGCGCGGCAGGGTCGATCCGTCGCAGCTCACCGAGCGGGAATTTGAAAACTATCTGGATTCTGCCGGAATCCCGGATATGGATCTCGTCATCCGCACGGGAGGGAACAGGAGATTATCGAACTTCTTCCCGTGGCAGACGGTCTATTCGGAGATCTGGTTCACAGACGTGCTCTGGCCTGATTTCTCAAAGGAAGATATGAAAGCAGCCCTCAGTTACTATGAGACGATCAAGATCAATAAGGGAAAATAAAGATGAAGAAAGACAGGAACCTTGAAGCTTTCATGAAATTCTATTCCGAGTCCTACGCAAGGCTCGAAAAAAAGACGGCAGTCGCGAACAGGGCGTTGAAAAAAGAGCCGAACCCGATCCTC
>JAZRKZ010000485.1:0-4917 GCA_045646565.1 Lachnospiraceae bacterium | reverse complement strand
AGCTGTCCGGACTTCTCGCCCGGGAGGCGGAAGGGACTGCCGCGGCGGATTACGCAAGATTAAAAGAGTGGTTCGGAAGCCGTGAGGCTGCAAGGAAAGAGGATGCGGTAAGGACGAGGGCGCATCTGGAGAATGCATTTGCATTCCTCTTTGCGGTCTACGGGGAAAGCCAGGAGATCGTCATGTTCCTCAAAGAACTGACACAGGGCTACTATGCGATGAAGTTCATCGAGCAGAACGGCAGCGATGCCTTCTACAAGTACAATAAGCTGCTGCTCCTCCGTGACAGGAAGACGGAGCTTCGGGAAGAGATCATGCAGCTGCTCGATGTGTAGGAACCGGCCCTGCCGGTGAAATGATGAATGTTTGAGGGGAGGCAAATGGCTAAAAAAAGCGCAGTGCACAAGATACGCAGGATGGAGTTCAAGAAGATCATGATTTTTTTCCTTGCGCTCTTCTGGTTTTTTGTGCTCTTTGAAAATGATGTCTTCAATTTCAGAAGGGTGGACCGGCTGCTGGAAGCCCAGGTCGCGGAAGGCTTCATAGATGAATCCGCATATGCAAATGAAAGCCCCGCGAAAGACACCTGGAATATCGAGACCGATGATGAAAGCGGTTCCCGGACAGAAGCGGGTGCGGAGGCCGCTGATGTCGCGACTGACTTTACAGAAGGCGCTTCGGAAAACGCGGATACAGAGGCTGGGATACAGGCCGGCAGTGAAAAGGCTGAGAAGAAGCACGGCTTCAATATCGTCGTATTCATGGCCTGGCTCATGGTCATTGTCCTTTCGGTCATGGCTGTCGCCTTTGTCGACGGCTCGGGCAATGAGGATTTCCTTGCGCTCGCGATCGTTCTCGGACTGCCGTCGATCTTCCTGACGCCGTTCCCGATGCCGATCGATGAGGCGACGCACTTTTTCCGCTGCTACATGATGAGCCGGGGACATATTCATCAGGTGACGAACGCCGCGGGAAAAGTCGGGGATTATGTACCCGCAGGTCTTGCCGCCATGCTCCGTCATCCGGAGAATCAGCTGACGCTCAGGACTCTGACCGAGCACGCCGATTACTGGAACATCTCCATGAACGGGGCTATGGACACCTTCTATGAGAACGGATACGCGTCCTATTACCTGCCTTTCGGCTACGTGCCCGCGGCTGTCGGTCTTGTCATCGCAAGGGTGCTGCATCTTCCGTTCTTCCTCCAGATCTATATGGGAAGACTCACGAACTTCCTTGCATATATCGGTCTTGCCTACGCCGCCTACCGCAAGGCGCCGTGCTACCGGAATATATTCTTTATCGTCGGACTTGCCAGCGGTTCGATGTACCTTGCCGGCAGTTTTTCGACGGATCCGCTGCTCATAGGATGTTCGCTGCTCTTCGTCGCCGTATGTCTCAGGTACTATTTTGTCCCGGAAGATGAGGACGTGCTCGTATCCATTCCGGACTGCGCGATCCTCGTTACATGCGCCGCCATCATTCTTTCCATGAAGGTGTTCGTTTATACGCCGGTCATTCTTCTTGCGCTGCTCATCCCGGTGCGGCGTTTCGGGACTGTCCGCTTTCTGTTGACGGCGGCCATCCTGCTCGTCCTGGCGTTCCTTGAAGCCAAGTGGCAGGTCCGTCTCTTTGGCCAGTTCACCTACAATGACAAGCGCCTTGTGAGCGGGACGGATGTGTACGGTCAGATCGCGTTCGTCAGGAATCATCCGGTACTTGTGCTTCGTCTGATCCTGAACTGGCTCGATAAAAATGTCTATTATATCACCGGAAGTATCAAGAGCCTGCAGGAGAGCGCGGGCGTCGTGGCGATTTCCCGCTTCACGACAGTGCTGCCGTTCTTCACCGTGTTCTTCACCGAGGACAAGCCGAAGCCGGGAAGCGAGGAAAAACCCGGAGATCTGCGCCGGTCCTGCTTCATTCTCTTCGCCGTCGAAGCGGTCCTGATCATACTTTCACTCTATATCATTTCGTCGGATATGGCCGGAGGAACAGTCACCGGCGTGCAGAGCCGTTACTTCCTGCCGATCCAGCCGCTGATCCTTCTGGGAATAGCGGGCATCAGCCTCGACGTCCGGATGCACGGCTACGGAAAGTTCGTCGGCTACGCGACCTGCTTCAGTGTTCTGTCGATGCTGGTCGTAAATCTGGCCATTCTGCTGTGACCTTCGGCCTCGGTCTGGCACCTAGTGTATACACGGTTTTTCCTTTACGGAACACATGAAATATTGTATTATTGTAATGTTGTGATTGTCGGTTCAGCCTTGTGCGCAGCGCTGCGAAAGCGTTAGACGGCAGGCGCCCTGAACGAATACAGCATTAAAAAAAGCAGTATTGCTTAGTAAATAAAAAGGATGGTATGAGTTATGCGTGAAAGCGGAATTCTTTGCCCGATTTCTTCAATCTGGTCCAAGTACGGGATTGGATGTTTTTCGGCGGAGGCTTATGAGTTTGTTGATTTCCTGAAGGCGTCCGGCCAGAGCTACTGGCAGGTCCTTCCATTCGGCCCGACGGGTTTTGGTGATTCTCCTTACCAGAGCTTTTCTACATTTGCAGGCAATCCCTATTTTATAAGCCCTGAGCAGCTCGTCGTGGACGGCCTGCTGTCCGTACACGAAGTCAATTCATTCGAGTTCGGCAACAATTCCGAGTGTGTTGACTACGGCGCTCTGTATAATAACCGCTTCAAGCTGCTCACGATCGCGTTCGATCGTTTCATGGAGAACCCGGATCCGGAATACGCGTCTTTCAAGGAGACGGAGGCGGACTGGCTCGTCGACTACGGCCTTTACATGGCGCTGAAGAGCGCGCATGAGGGCAAGGCGTGGATCGACTGGAAGGCCGAATACCGCACCCGCGACGAGGCGGCACTCGCCAAGGCAAGGGAAGAATACGCAAGGACGATCGAGTTCTTCTCCTTCCAGCAGTATGAGTTCCATAAGCAGTGGAAGAAACTTCGCGCTTATGCAAATGAAAACGGAATCAAAATCATCGGCGACATCCCCTTCTACACAGCGTTCGACAGCGCGGATACATGGGCGAATCCGAAGATGTTCCTCTTCGATGAGGAAAACATCCCGACGAAGGTCGCGGGATGCCCGCCCGATGCGTTCTCGGATGACGGACAGCTCTGGGGCAACCCGATCTATGACTGGAAGTACCTGAAAAAAACGCATTATGCATGGTGGATCAGCCGCATCGAGCATAATCTGCAGTTCTGCGACGTGCTTCGCATCGATCACTTCCGTGCATTTGACGAGTACTATGAAATCCCGTACGGCGAAAAGACAGCGCGTAACGGCGAGTGGGTAAAGGGACCGGGCATCGCCCTTTTCAAGGAGATCAAGAAGCAGCTCGGCGACGTCGCTATGATCGCCGAGGATCTCGGCTACATCACCCCGACCGTCAAGAAGCTCGTCAAAGAGACAGGCTTCCCGGGTATGAAGGTCCTTCAGTTCGCGTTCGACAAGACCGAGGAGAGTGATTATCTCCCGTACAATTATGATCACAACTGTGTCGTCTACACAGGCACGCATGACAACGAGACGACACGCAGCTGGATCGAGAACGTCAACGAGCATGACCGGAATTTCGCGAGACAGTATATCAACTCGATCTACACGGACTACGGCGCATTCACATGGGACTTCATCCGCTGTGCGCAGGCGAGCCCGGCAGATCTCTGCATCGTGCCGATTCAGGATTATCTTGTTCTCGGCAATGAGGCGAGAATCAATCATCCGTCAACTCTCGGAACGAACTGGGTATGGAGAATCCGTCCGAACTTCCTTTCTAAAGAGCTTGCGGACAGTATCCTTAGAATGACAAAACTCTACGGACGCGTCCCGAAGAAGAAAAAGGAAGAGGATGAAGAGGAAAAGGAAAAGAAATGAGCCTGGCTGATCAGATTTTTATAGATATGTGCAAGGACATTCTTGCAAATGGCACCGACACGAAAGGTCAAAAAGTCCGCCCCCGCTGGGAGGATGGGACGCCGGCCTACACGATCAAGAAATTCGGCGTATGCAACCGCTATGATCTTCGCAGGGAATTTCCGGCGATCACACTTCGGCGCACAGCCCTGAAGAGCGCGATGGATGAGATCCTGTGGATCTGGCAGAAGAAGTCCAACAATGTTCACGATCTGCACTCGCATATCTGGGACGAATGGGCGGACCCGGACGGATCGATCGGTAAGGCTTACGGATATCAGATGGGGATCAGGCATGAGTACAAGGAAGGAATGTTCGACCAGACGGACCGCGTGCTCTACGACCTCACCCACAACCCCTACAGCCGCCGGATCATGACCAATATCTACAATCATGCGGATCTTCATGAAATGAACCTCTACCCCTGCGCATGGTCGATGACCTTCAACGTCACGCAGCGAAGGGGGGAGGATAAGCTCACGCTGAACGCGGTGCTGAGCCAGCGGTCGCAGGATGTCCTCGCCGCCAACAACTGGAATGTCTGCCAGTATGCGCTCCTCGTCATGATGTTTGCACAGAGCTGCGACATGTATCCGGGCGAGCTGGTCCACATGATCGCGGACGCCCATATCTATGACCGTCATGTTCCCCTCATTGAGGAGCTGATCTCGCGCCCGACCTATGACGCGCCGAAGGTCACTCTGAATCCCGAGGTCACGGATTTTTACGCCTTCACGACGGACGATCTGATCATCGAGAATTATCAGCATGGGCCGCAGATCAAGAATATTCCGATTGCGGTTTGATTGTCGAGATCTAACGGCATGGGCTGCGGATCGGGGATGTTCTGATTGCGTTTAGAATTGCTTTATAAAGGAAAAAATGCCCGGCGGCATCCTTTGGGGTGCCGCCGGGCTTGCTGTTTCTGTGATTGCTTTGGGCGCCGCGGCGCGGCTGGGGGCAAGGCACTTTTACTGCAAGG
>JAZRKZ010000484.1:0-8414 GCA_045646565.1 Lachnospiraceae bacterium | reverse complement strand
AAATGGTTCTCTTTCTGCCTCCGGATAATCTCTACGCCCTGCGCTGTTAGTCCTAACGGATCCGTGACTGCCACTCCGACAGTCTTCGATCCGAAATCCAGTCCAAGGGTCCTCACTTTACACATCATCCTCCCAGGACTTGTTGCGGATGTATGCGCGGAGAAGTTCTTCTACGATCTCATCGCGCTCCACCTTCATGATCATGCTGCGTGCACCCTTATAGCTGGTAATATAGGTCGGGTCACCGGACATAATATATCCGACAATTTGATTCACAGGGTTGTAGCCTTTTTCAGCCATTGCCGTGTAGACCGTGCTGAGCACATCCTTCACGTTAAGCTCCGGGCCGGATTTCACCTTGAAATACTGTGTGTTTCCCAAATCTGCCATATTAACTCCTCGCTATATATTTATTGCTGCTCCATTGAGGGTCGTCTGGAGACAGTTATCCACAATTACATACTTATGAATATTCTACACTCTTTTTCTCCAATTAGCAACTAGTTTGTTTTGCCGCGGCTGCTACAGCAGGAACTCAGAAAGGACCACATTGCTGACGTCGGTTCCGTAAGGCGTGAGCCTTATTCGATCGCCCTCCCGCGTCACAAGCCCCCGCGACGCCAGGTCAAATAGCGCATCGCCGAAGAATTCCTCAAGTTCCCTGCCGAACTTCCTCCGAAAATCGCTGACAAAAACGCCCTCCGTCATGCGCAGACCGAGAAACATGAACTCTTCCATCCGCTCCTCTTCCGTCAGGATGCCGACGTCCTCGCGAATCGCTGTCAGATCGCCGCAGTGGTCCAGATAAAAAGCAAGATCGCGCGTATTGCTCCACCTCGTCTCGTCAAAGAGCGAGGCCGCGCCGATCCCGAACCCGATATAGGGCGATCTTTTCCAATATCGCACGTTGTGGCGGCACGCATACCCCGGCTTTGCGTAGTTGCTGATCTCGTAGCGGGCGTATCCGTATTCCGCGAGCACCCGCTCCGTCGTATAGTACATCTCCCGCTCCGCGTTCTCATCGGGCAGGGCCAGCTTTCCTGCTTCGTGCAGTTCAAAGAACGGCGTTCCCTCCTCAATGATGAGGCTGTAGCAGCTAAGGTGCTCCGGTCCCAGCCCGGCCGTCTTGCGGAGGGTCTTCTCCCACGACGCGGATGTCTGGTGCGGAATGGCGGACATGAGATCAACATTCCTGTTCCGGATCCCGATGTCCCTGAGAGCTGACATGCATTTTTCGAATTCTGCAAATGTATGTATCCTTCCAAGCTCCCTAAGCTCCCCGTCGTCCGCCGACTGCAGACCGAGGCTGACCCGGTTTATATACGTTCCGACAAAATCCAAAAGATCTTCCCGAAATGTCCCCGGATTCATCTCCATCGTGATCTCCGCGTCCGGTAAAACGTCAAAGACTTCCCGGACGGTCTCCATCACCCGCGCAAGGTCGGACGGGTCCATCACAGACGGCGTTCCACCGCCGAGGAAAATTGTATCGACTGTGATTTTATCTGCGCCGGCTGCTGCTGTTTCACCGGCCGTCCGTATCTCCCGGCGCATAGCGTCGGCGTAAGCACGCCGCACGGCTTCATCGGCCGGTCCTGACAGGAAGTCGCAGTATCTGCATTTGCGGACACAGAAAGGAAAATGCAGATACAGCCCGACCGGTTCTTGCTTCATGCGTCTCATATCTTCTCCGTAATAAGCTCTCCGCGCTCTGTCACCGCCACGCCCTTCACATCCAGGATCTGGTTCAGAAGATCCTCGTCCGTCTCCATAAGGACAGGCACGTACTCTCTCGTGTAACCGGTGAGCATACTTTTTCCGCCGACCGTCGCCCTGTCCTCAAAGAGCACGCTGACAGTATCGCCGACAAAACTCTCCGCGTAAGCGATCCTTCGCTCCCCGTCGATTGCAAGCAGCGTTTTCGACCTCGCCGCCTTCGTCCGCTCGGTATTCTGACCCGACAGTTTCTCTGCCGCAGTCCCGCGCCGCACCGAGAACCTGAAGATGTGGGTCCGGGCAAATCGGACCGCGCGCACGAACGCCACTGTCTCCGCAAATTCCTCCTCGGTCTCTCCCGGGAATCCGGTGATGATATCGGTCGTGATCGACGGTCTGTCAAAGTATTTCCGCAGTATCTCACATTTTTCCATGAAGTCCGCGGTCGTGTACTTTCTTTTCATCCGCGCGAGCGTCGCGTCGCAACCGCTCTGCATCGAAAGATGGAAAGACGGACAGAAGGCCGGAATCTTTCGTATCTCCCGCACGAACTCCTCCGTGATAATGCCCGGCTCCAGGGATCCCAGACGCATACGCCGAACGCCAGGGATTGCCGCCGCATCCTGCATGAGAGAGAGCAGGCGGACATTGGTCTCGGCTTCATCTGCATACGGCGTCTGCCGGTTCTCTCCCGGAAAATCAAAATCGAGGCCGTAGGAGCTGAGATGAATTCCGGTCAGGACGAACTCCTGATATCCCCGCCCGCACAGCGTCCGGATCTCCCGCATGATCTCTCCCGGTCTGCGGCTCCGCACCCTGCCCCGGACATACGGGATCATGCAGTAGGAGCAGAACTGATTGCAGCCGTCCTGGATCTTGATAAAAGCCCGGGTGTGTTCACCGTCGGGGACGAAATGCAGCTCGTCATATTCGCGGACCTGATTGATGTTGACAACATCCCTCTTTCGGGGATGCAGGGCTTCGCGTTCCCGGAAATACTCCTCGAGGATTTCCGCAAGGCGGCTCTTTTCATGATTGCCGACAATGATATCGACCGCCGGATCCGCGATCAGCCGCTCTCCGCCGTCCTGCACATAGCAGCCCGCGGCCACCACGACCGCATCGGGGTTCATCTCTTTGGCTTTATGCAGCATCTGCCTGGACTTTTTGTCCGCAATATTTGTCACAGTGCAGGTATTGATCACATACACATCAGCCCCGGGAGCGAACTCCGCGTCCTCATAGCCAGCTGCAAGAAGACTCTGCCTCATCGCGTCCGTCTCGTATGAATTGACTTTACAGCCGAGGCTGTGAAATGCAACTTTCATCTGGAACTTCCTTTCTTTTTGCTTGACCTTGACTCCCATTCAAGCTAAGATTTATATAGCAGCTGACAACTGCTCATTCAAAATGTATGATCTACCCATAAGGAGGTATGTAACCTATGAAGACAATCAAGGTCTCTCTTAATTCTATTGACAAAGTAAAGCAGTTCGTTAACGATATTAACCGCTATAACTATGATTTCGATCTTGTATCAGGCCGTTACGTCATCGACGCGAAGTCCATCATGGGCATCTTCAGCCTGGACCTTTCACAGCCGATCGACCTGAACATTCACGCAGACGGCGAGGATCTCGCAGCTGTTCTCGAGAAGCTGTCCGTTTACGAAGTCTGATAGGATAAGGCCCTGACTCATAAACTTTGACGCAGGAAGACAACGACCACTAAATATAACCGGCATGACCAGACCGCCGGCATATTTAGTGGTTTTTTTGTTACAAATGCTCCTATCCCCCCGCCCCCGCGCTCATCCACGCCCCGGTCTTGCTCTCTGCGCAGAAGAACTGTGCAGGTTAAGGCCTGCGGCCGGGAAGTATAAAAGCCCCGGTCCTACTCCCTGCGCAGGGCTTCGATCGGATTCAGATTGGCGGCCTTGATAGACGGCAGCAGTCCGAAGACAATGCCGATCAGCATCGAAAAACCGACGCCGAGAATGATCGCCGGCACAGAAATCGCAGCCGGCGTTCCCGTCACCCGTGAAATCACATCGGCGAGTATGATGCCCGCGAGGACTCCGAGGACTCCGCCGATGCTCGTCAGCATGGCGGATTCAGTCAGGAACTGCATAAGGATTACGTACTTCCTGGCGCCCAGAGCTTTCTTTAAACCGATCTCCGCGGTCCGCTCCGTGACCGACACCAGCATAATGTTCATGACGCCGATGCCGCCGACTAAAAGCGCGATACTTGCGACCCAAATCAGAAGATTATTGGTGCTGGCGGAGAGCTCCTGCTTGTTCTTGGCTTTCTCGATGAGATCCTCCGCCTTGTATTTGACATCCGAACCGCTCAGGACCGACTGATTCATGATCTTCTCGGCGTCCTTTCCGACAGCGCTCATGCCTTCCGTTGTCTTCGCCCGGACCACACATTCCTCCGGCTCGTCATAGGCGTAGACGATCGGCCAGTCCGCGATCGGTATGAGGAACGTTCCGTATTCTTCCTGATGGTAGGTCAGATAATCCGAAAACGAATTGATGACCGGCTGGAAATTGTCCGCTTTCCTGTATACGCCGATAACGGTGAACGGCTCCCCGCGCACCGTCACGATGCGCCCAAGGGGATCTTCATTCATAAAAAGGATCTGTTTGATCTTTTCATCAATCAGGATGACTTTCCGGTAATTCGTATAATCCTTTTCAACAAAGGGTCTCCCCGCGCTCACGACATAGCCGCAGGTCGAAAGATACCGGAGATCCACGCCATAGATACTGGCCATATCCATACTGTTCTCTCCGCTCTCGATCCCGCCGACATAGGTCCGCTTCACATAGAAAGACGCGTCGGCCGCGTCCGGCAGGCTGCGGATCGCTTCCTTCTGTTCTTCCGAGACAGTCGTTACGCCGGCAGGCGGACCACCGTCCATATAGTAATCGCCCTCGCCCTGTCTCAGGGAGATCGTCACCGCATTGTTGCCGGCGCCGATCAGGTTCTGCATGATCTGCTCATTTGTCCCCTTGATCGTCGACACAATGGCAATAATAGACGCGATACCGATGATCACGCCGAGCATGGTGAGAAACGACCGCATCTTGTGCGACCAGATGCCCTGGATGGCATAGATTAGATTCTGGGTCATGAAAAACCTCCACGTCAGCTATTGTAGAGTTCCTCGTACGTTCCCTCACGGGTCTTCGCGCCTTCTTTGACTTCCTTGCCGTAGGGAAAAGCGACATAATCATCCAGTGTCAGGCCGGAAAGGATCTCATATCCGTCACCGGAGATCCTGCCGATCTCGATGAACTGTTTCACGAGCAGGCCGTCCCCGCCTCTCTTCATGACATAATACCGCCCATCTTCCTCGCGGACGAAGGCTTCGTACAGGAACATCATGCCCATACTGTCAGTCATCGATTCACCGCCCGAGAGTTTTGAAGGATCGATCGTGACCATGACCCACTCCCCGTTCTTGGCTTCGCCCGACCCGGCGGTGAATGTGGCTGTCATGGGGTAGCGCGACGAAGTCGGGTTCTCCCCGCTGTTCGGTCCCGTATCCGGATAGATGGAAATATCACGCACGCGGCATGTAAAGCTCTGACCGGAATCCCAGGACATGACATCGATCGTGTCTCCCGGTCTGACCTTCCCGTACAGCTTCTCGGTAATATAGGTCTTCACGTAAAGCCCGTCTTCCGAGGTGACCATGAGGAACGGAGTTCCGTCATTGTTCACCTGATCCTTATTTCCGACCTTTTTGACGATACCGTTCATATAGGCAAGCACCGTCCCCTCGCTGACCGCCGCCTCCGCGGCTTTGATGTCGAGGAGTGATTCTCGAAGATCGAGCCGCAGGGAAACGAGATTGGCCTCTTCCGACTTGATCATCGCGGAGATCTCTTCCTTTGTCATCTGCGCATCGCTTTCGATGAGGCCGAGAGCGCCGGCGATAGGGCTCGCATTTGCGGAGTTTTCTTCATTTGCAAGATACACATATCCCCGCTCCGACGCCGATACGATCATCGCGTCCGCTGTAAGATCAGGCAAATATGCCTCGCTGCCCGCGTCAGTCGACATATTCCGTACAGCAGCGTCGGCAGACGGCGACGTGGCGGAAGGTTTCTCTGCCGATCCGGAATCTTCCCATGCCGCTTCTCCGACATCTTCCGGTGCCGCGCCCTCCGTCGGGGCAGGCGTTTCGGTCTCGGCAGGCAGGACTTCGGGTTCTTCCTCCGGTCCGTCCGGGACATCCTCATCCTCTTCGCCATGGCCCGGCAGCGGCGTCGCTGTCGGAATCGGCGTCGGCGCGGCCGTTACGTACGGCATCTCCTCCGCCGGCGTTACAGTCGGCTCAGCCGGCGCGGGCAGGACAGGATACAGGTGAAGGAACCTGCTCCAGTTCTCCTCCACTCTGTCCAGCCATGCGGCGTTCATCGTCCAGGAGGCAAGCAGTGTGTTGGCGGCGTTGTCCGCCTCGTAGATCTCAAGTGAAAAATAGACCGGCTTTCCGGCCTGCTCGGCCATCGCCCGCATCATGGCGAGGAATGTCCCGCGGATCTCGGTTCCGTCCGTACACAGGAACCGATAGGGGTTCTCCCTGCTTCCGACATCGGCCTCCGCCGCGTTGAAGGCGTTCGCCGAATCGTCAAGTACTTCATACAGTACTGTCGTGTCATAGACAGGCGCTTTTGTCGGCGTCGCCGCGGGAGTTGTCGGCGTCACCTCCGGTTCCTCTTCCTCTTCGTAAGGCTCCTCCTCGGGCCACTCTTCTTCCTCCGGCTCCTCTTCCTCCGGCTCCTCGGTCGGCTCGATCGTTTCGCTCACCGGCTTCAGATTTTTGAGTGTCGCAAGATTCCTTTTGGCAACGTCGATCCTGAGTTCGATCTGCTCTTTATTGATCCTCTCTTTTGCGACATTCAGGCTGGTCTTCATCGTGTCATAGGTCAGCAGTTTGTCGCCGACATGCACACGCTGTCCTTCCGTGACGAAGACTTCGTCGACCGTCTGCGTGCTGGATATATAGATATCCTGCGACGCATCCGCCGTCACGTTTCCATCCATCATAATGGAACTGCTGAAAAGTCCACCCCCAAAGTTGACGGAACCTACCGGAATGACCCTGACGGTCTTCTCCTGTGATTTCCCGATCGCGGATATGATCCCAGCCGTGATGAGGGCCAGTACCGCTGCCACGATGAGGGGGAGCAATAATTTCTTTTTCTTCATGTATACGAACCTCACATAATAGGCCTCGCATAATGCCTTTGGTTATAGCAGCCTATGTTCTCAGTCGTTCTTGCGCACAGACGGACCGCTGCTCCCTGCAAGAAGCATTCCGTCGCGGATCTCCATCATCCGGTCCGCGTGACCTGCAATCTCCCGGTCATGCGTGATCATGAGGATCGACACGCCGTCATTGTTCAGCTGGCGGAAAATCTCCATGACCTGCTTGCCGGATACGGAATCCAGCGCGCCTGTCGGCTCATCCGCGAGCAAAATCTTCGGATGATTGACGATCGCCCGGGCGATGGCCACCCTCTGTTTCTGACCTCCGGACAGCTGGGACGGCATGAAATCCACACGATCGGCAAGCCCTACCCGGCCGAGCGCGTCAAGCGCCTGCTCACGCCGCTGTGCACGCGGCACATGGGCATAGGAAAGAGGCAGCTCGACGTTGGAGAGCGCCGACTGCCTGGAAAGCAGCTGGAAAGTCTGGAATACAAAACCGATCTTGTAAAGCCTAAGATCGCTCATCTCATTGTCGGTTAGACCGGAAATATCCTGCCCGTCGATAAGGACCCGGCCCGTTGTGGGCACGTCGAGACAGCCGATGATGTTCATCAGCGTGGATTTGCCCGATCCCGACGGTCCCATGATGGCGACGTATTCGCCGTCTTCCATTTCAAAATTGATGTCGCGGAGCACCGGGACCTCCATTTTGCCGGACATATAGTTTTTATACAGACCTCTGCATCCGATTATTTTGGCCATACACACGTCCTTACGTCCTGTCAGTTGTCTCTTGCGTCTTTATATGCATCTTCCGCCAACCGGCAGCTGGCAGCCGGCGGCGGTATGTCCTGTGCATCTTCCGGCAGCTGGCAGCCGGCGGCGGTATGTCCTGCGCATCTTCTGGCAGCTTGCAGCCGGCGGCGGTACATCTCCTGCGCATCTTCCGGCAGCTTGCAGCTGGTGGCACAACTCCTGCGCTACTTCCGCCAGCCGGCAAATCCCGGTCATCTCTGCGTTACCCAAAGCACGCAGATGTGCATTCTCTACGCAGCCACATTGTCATCTGCTTCCATCTCATCATTAGTATCAGAAGCGGAATCGAGCGTAGGAAGACCCTCACGCAGGGTCTCGTTCGGGATAGCGATGAGGTCCTCATATGTCAGTCCCTCGAGGATCTGGACCTTGTCGAGTTCCTCGTCGCGCTCGCCGAGAGTGACCGGCTTCTTTACGAGTTTTCCGTTGTTATCCGCCCACACAAAAGGCTCCGCCGTCTCATCGAGATAGAAAGAGTCGATCCAGATGCCTTCCCGCTCCCCGACCTCGTTCTGACCGAGATCCGGCTCGAGATAGACATGCTGGCCCATCATGAGATTTTCAGCCGACTCTAGTTCAACATAAAATGGATAGTTCGAGCTGGACGCCCCCTCCGAACCGAATACCGATGCGTATGGATTATTCTGCGTATTC
>JAZRKZ010000483.1:0-2646 GCA_045646565.1 Lachnospiraceae bacterium | reverse complement strand
TGTTTCAGCGCAGGTTTTCGATGGGTCATCCTGTGTGCGTTCGATCCCATCAGATCCTTTATGGGCCTGCAGATTCCATTCAATGTTCCTGCCGTATGTGTATATTTCGCACCCTTTATAGATCTGAACAGGGATATCCGTCTCCGCAGCTGCCTGACGTACGCTCTCCATTTTAGCATCTATACCCCTGTATGCCACGGAACTGAAATGGCCGCTGTGCAATGTGAAGAATACGCTGCTTCCACCCTGCGCAGCCTCTGTTCGCAGCATTTCCAGGGACATCTCCATGCTCGTCGAACCGTCGTCAACGTTTGGCGTGATATGGGTATGGATGTCTGCAAGTTTGTTCATCTTCTTCCTTCTCTTTCTTCTCAATTAATATGTATTATACTTAGTGCTTGTCCCCGCGAATAATTGTATAATATTAAAAAGGACTATAAAAGACGATATCAAGAGGAGAAAAAGACAATGAATAAAAAAGTGTTCACATTTATGATCGCCATTCTTCTCGCCACGTGCACCGGGGTGACAGGTTTTTACGCCGGTAAGGCGGCCGGGCAGGGAGTACAGCAGGAAGAGTTGCAGGGAGAGCCGCAAGGAGAACTGCAGGAAGGTCAGCAGGAAGCACCGCAGGGAGAAGTGCAGGGTGAGCAGCAGGCTGAACCGCAGGGAGAACTGCAGGAAGAACAGCAGATATCACTGGAAAGGCTGCAGCAGCTTAACAGAGCCGGCATTGAGAATGTGATCATTGAGAAGGAGCCGATTTATGTGATCGGTCATAAGAGCCCGGATTCGGATACGGTCTGCAGCGCCATCGCATACGCAAGGCTGCTGACAGCGCTGGGATATCCGGCAGAGCCGAGAATTACAATGCCGGTGAACAATGAGAGCGCCTATATCCTGAAAGAAGCCGGCACGGAAATGCCGCCGCTTCTTGAAAATGCTGCCGGCTGCTCCATCTTTTTGGTGGACCACAGCGAGTACATGCAGGCGGCCGAAGGGATGAAAGACGCCCACATTGTGGGAATTCTCGATCACCACGGCGTGGGAAGCGTTTCAACGGGCCAACAGGTCATCTACAATGCGAAGCCGATCGGCGCCACCGCGACCATCGTCTGGCTGGATTATCTTAACTATGGGGTGGAAATCGACCGGGAGACAGCATATCTTCTGCTCGGCGCTGTTTTGTCCGACACCAATAACCTGACCGGAACCACAACGACCGGAGCCGACCGCGCAGCAGTAGAGGAACTGGCGCCCTTAGCCGGCGTGACGGACGTCGACGCCCTGTACAGAAAGCTCCACGAGATGATGCTGTCCTACGAAGGAATGAGCAGCGAAGAGATCTTCTTCTCCGACTACAAGGAATATGAGGCGGGCGGGATCCGATACGGGATCGGAATATTGAACGCGATTGACGATGAGACTGCGATGAAACTCGCAGAGCAGATGAAAGGAGCTCTCCCGGAATGCTTCTCCAAAAAGAACGTCGACCTGATGTACGCTTCCGTCGGAATCAGGGAGAACGGCGAGAAGATCGACCGGATCGTGCCGGCCAATGAGCGGTCCGAGGAGGTGTTTAAGAAGGCTTTCCCTAACTACGATGACTTTGACGGAACGTCCTTCCTCTTCCGGACCGGTCTGGGGAGAAAGACTTTGTTTGTGCCGGGAATGACAGATTATTTGAATTCGAATCCTTAGTAGGGACCTGAACGGGGGACGGCTTTCTGTTCAACTTGAAAAGAAAAGCGTCCCCTGTTTAAAAAACACCCGTTTAAAAGATTATTTCAGCGTAACCGTAGCGCCCTGCTCTTCGATCTTTGCCTTCAGAGCCTCCGCCTCTTCGATGGAAACGCCTTCCTTGACTATCTTTGGAGCAGACTCAACAAACTCTTTCGCCTCTTTCAGACCCAACCCCATAATTTCACGGATGACCTTGATGACCTTGACCTTCTGCTTGCCGAAATCTGTAAGTTCGACATCGAATTCTGTCTTCGGCATCTTCGGTGTAAATGGATCTTTAGGAACAACAATATTTACAGCGGCAGAGACATCAAACTCTTTTTCGCACGCTTTGGTCAGTTCCATCAGCTCTCCGACAGTCATCGCCTTGATGGTATCAAGGACTTCAGTAATCATACGTCTTTCCATACATATCGCCCCCTCTCTCAGATTACAAAAAACACAACGGAAAAGCATCCCCGGCGCGACTCGAACGCGCATCAGATGGTTCGTAGCCACCCAGTCTAAGTCCTATTATCCTACGGGGACATATAAAACCGTTATACCAGTAACCCATGCACAGCTCCCGCGGGATTTGAACCCACAATTTCAGGATCAAAGCCTGATGTGTTGCAATCGCTGTCGAAAACCGCGATTGCAACACATAAAGAGCCATAGCAGATCTGTCCGGACTTGAACCGAAATCTGAGGTTTTGGAGACCACCGTGCTTTTTCCGATTGCACCACAGACCTATGAAAAGAGAAAACCGCCCTCCCATGCCGGAAAAGCGGTTCTGATCTGCTTTACAGAAAATCCGGATGCATCATGCATCCATATGGATTCCCCCTATTGCGCGCAAGATCTGCACCTCCGACAAGGGTATGGTTATTAAACGTTCCCGGACTCCCCAGAATCGCTTCGCT
>JAZRKZ010000482.1:0-3708 GCA_045646565.1 Lachnospiraceae bacterium | reverse complement strand
GGATGCTCCGCATCGTCGACAAGCGCTGTGTATTCTCTGAATTTGTCGTAGTTCCCGGTCCTGACCGCCTGCTGCAGAAGAACGATGACCTTCGGGCTGTAAAGATGATCTTCCTTGCCCGGCCCGCTGCGCAGGTTGTGGAAGCCGGTGCTGTCGAGGACGGGGTCAACCGGAAGGCCCATGGGATCGAAGGCCCGGTCATGCCGGTAGGCAATGCCCTCCTCCAGCTCCTTAATGCCGATGCCGCCGACTCTGCTGACGACGCCGGTGAAATATTTGTCGATGACTTCATCCGCGAGTCCGATCGCCTCAAAGATCCTTGCGGACTGGTAGGACTGGATCGTCGAGATGCCCATCTTGGCCGCGATCTTCACGACGCCGCTCAGCAGAGCCTTGTCGTAATCGGCAATGGCCGTGTGCGGATCCTTGTCGAGAAGACCGAGCGAGATTATTTCCCTGATACATTCATGGGCGAGATACGGATTGACCGCCCGCACGCCGAAGCCGAGGACGCAGGCCGTCTGATGGACGTCCCTCACTTCAGCGCTCTCAAGGATGAGCGATACCGCCGTCCTCTTTCTGGTACGGACAAGATGCTGTTCCACCGCCGATACCGCAAGGAGCGCGGGGATCGGCACGTGGTTCTCGTCGACGCCCCTGTCGGAGAGAATGATGATGTTCGCGCCCTGCGCCACTGCCCGGTCGACGGACAGATACAGGTGATCGACTGCGCGGGAGAGCGAAGTATGCTTGTAATAGAGAAGTGAAACGGTCTCCGTCTTAAAGCCTTTGTGCTTCATCGACCGGATCTTCATGATATCCACGCCGGTGAGCACCGGATTGTTCACTTCGAGCATTGCGCAGTTGTCGCCTTTTGCGCTGAGGAGATCGCCGTCGGAACCGATGTAGACGGTCGTATCCGTGACGATCTTCTCGCGCAGCGAGTCGATCGGAGGATTCGTGACCTGAGCGAACTGCTGCTGGAAGAACCGGTACATCAGCGGATAGTTGTCAGAGAGTGACGCGATCGGGACATCGTGGCCCATGGAAACAGTCGGCTCGGCGCCATTTGCAGCAGCTTCGAGAATATAGGATCTCACTTCCTCGTAGCCGTAGCCGAACACTTTATAGAGCCTGTCTCGTTCCTCCTGTGTGTGGACAGGGACCTGACGATTCGGTATGGAAAGATCATCCAGGTGGATCAGATTGGCAAACAGCCATTCGCCGTAAGGATGGGCCGAGGCATAGAATTCCTTGCACTCCTCATCCGATATGATCCTCTTTTTACGCGTATCTACAAGGAGCATTCTCCCCGGTGTGAGTCTCTTTTTCGCCACGATATGCACCGGATCGATGTCAAGTACGCCCACTTCAGAGGAAAGGATCAGCCGGTTGTCGTCCGTGATATAGTATCTCGACGGGCGAAGACCGTTCCTGTCGAGCGTGGCACCCAGAATGTCACCGTCCGAGAAGATGACCGCCGCCGGGCCGTCCCAGGGCTCCATCATGGTCGCGTAATAGTGATAAAAATCCTTCCTGGATTCGCTCATAAAGCGGTTATTCTTCCACGGCTCGGGGATCAGGGTCATCATCGAGAGCGGAAGATCCATCCCGTTCATATACAGGAACTCCAGCGTATTATCCAGCATCGCGGAGTCGGAGCCGCTTGCGGAAATGACCGGATAGATCCGGTCTCCGTCTTCATTCAGGAAGTCTGAATGCATCGTCTCTTCGCGGGCCAGCATACGGTCCGTGTTGCCCCGGATCGTGTTGATCTCTCCGTTGTGCGCGATGAACCGGTAGGGGTGCGCTCTCTCCCAGCTCGGCAGCGTGTTGGTCGAGAATCTCGAATGGACCATGGCGATAGCCGTCGCATACTGCGTGCTCTGGAGGTCCTCATAGAATCTGCGGAGCTGGCCGACCAGGAACATACCCTTATAGACAATGGTCCGTGAGGAGAGGGAGCAGATATAGGTGTCCTCCGAGCTCTGTTCGAATTCGCGGCGCACCACATAGAGCCTTCTGTCGAAAGCAATACCCTTCTCCACATCCTCCGGTTTCTTAAGGAAGCACTGCCATATGGAGGGCATGCAGTCTCTGGCGCGCTCTCCCAGGATCTCCGGGTGGATCGGGACCTCGCGCCATCCGAGAATGGAAATACCTTCCTTTTCGGAAATTACTTCAAAGAGTCGTTTGGCAAATGTTCTCCGAAGGTCCTCCTGCGGCAGGAAGAACATCCCGATCCCGTACTCCCCGGCGTCACCGATCTTCATCTGCATTTTCTCCGCAACGCCCGAAAAGAACGTATGAGAGATCTGCAGCAGGATACCGACGCCATCGCCGACCGTTCCGCTCGCGTCCTTGCCTGCCCTGTGCTCGAGTTTCTCAACAATCGAGAGCGCGTCATTCATGACCGAATACTCCGGTACTCCGTCGATCCTGACGACAGCCCCGATTCCACAGGCATCGTGTTCTCTGTCGTATGAAAGTCTGTTGTACATATGCACCATCCTTTCCGGTTTAATTCGTATGCATGGCTGTCCGGCCTCGGTGCCGGATGCCGCCCGCGCCGCATCCGGCAGCGGGATAATGAAAAAGAAGCTGCGGCGCTTTCATGGCTTCACGCCAAAAAGCATCGTTGCTTCTTGTTGGCAATATTAGCCTTATCGGTATCATTTGTCAATACAAAAACATTTTACCACAGCATTATAGTTACAGCTCACGTAACAGTTCAGACGGGCGGCGCGAAAATTGTATAAAACAAAATACAATTTAATTTTCATCCCGGAGTTGACAGGCACTGATCTTTGCTGTAGAATTCCGACACATAAAGACAAGGGCGTCTTTGAGCGGCAAGGCTCAAAGGCGCTTTTCTCTTTTTATTTGTGTCAGCCGGCGCTGACCCAATCCCGCGCCATATCTTGCGAGCGGGACTTGAATATCTCAAAATCGTATCAATCTGTTAAAAAAGGCAAGGGCGTCTTTTATGTTTCCCGCACAAAGCCCCCCTGCCTTTTTTCATTCCATGAAAAGGAGATAGAACTATGAGTACAGTATCGGATTATTTCGGAAGTCTGGTCTTTGATGACCGCGTTATGCGGGCCAACCTGTCCGCGGATGTCTACGCCTCCCTCCGGAAGACTATAGATGAGGGATCCCCGCTCGATCTTGGCGTTGCCAACGCCGTCGCCCAGGCTATGAAGGACTGGGCCGTGGATCACGGCGCGACACATTTCACGCACTGGTTCCAGCCGCTGACCGGCATCACGGCGGAAAAGCACGACAGCTTTATCTCACCGTCACCCAACGGCAGCGTCATCATGGAATTCTCCGGCAAGGAACTCATCAAGGGCGAGCCGGATGCCTCCTCCTTCCCGTCGGGCGGTCTTCGCGCGACATTCGAGGCGAGAGGCTACACCGCATGGGATCCGACATCCTATGCTTTCATTAAAGGAAAAACGCTCTGCATTCCGACAGCGTTCTGCTCCTACGGCGGACATGCTCTGGATAAGAAAACGCCGCTGCTCCGCTCCATGGAGGTCCTGAGCAAGCAGGCCCTTCGTATCCTGCGTCTCTTCGGAAACGACACAGCGAAGCGCGTCGTCTCCTCCGTCGGCCCGGAACAGGAATACTTCCTGATCACAAGAGAGATGTATGACAAACGTCCGGATCTCCGCTTCACCGGCAAGTCGGATCGTAGCCATGTCG
>JAZRKZ010000481.1:0-5137 GCA_045646565.1 Lachnospiraceae bacterium | reverse complement strand
GGAAAAACGCTTGCCGCCAAGGAGCTCCGCAGGATTCGGAACGTCCGGACCCGAGAAAATCATCTGCAGCGTGGGATAATCCGTCTGGCAGAGACATTCGCTGATGGTCCCCTGACCAGTCAGAAAATGACTGAGACCCTTGAGCTCATCCCCCTCGACGGTATAACGCCCGAGGAGGACGGACTTCCGGAGGTCAGCGTCGATGAGGACAACTTTTTTACCGGCCTGCGCCATGGACTCCGCAAGACGCACGATGATGGACGACTTGCCCTCACTCGGAAGGCAGCTCGTCATACACACAGCCTGAACATTTTCACCTGCAAATTCAATATTGGTACGCAGCATCTTGATCGCTTCGTCGAACTGAAAATGCTTCGTCATATCCTTTAATTTTACGATCGGCATCCTTACTTCCTCTTCGCCTTTCTCTTTTTACTCTTTCTGGATCTGCCGGTCTCCATCACGTCATCTTCTTTCGGAATGACGCCGAGAACAGACAGACCGAGGTAGCGCTCTACATCCTCGCTGTCCTTGATCGTATCGTTCAGCATGAATCGTATCACGATCAGAATGACTGCGAACATCGCGCCGATCAAAGCGCCGAGGAACGTATCCTTGTGGACCGACGGACTGGAAGGACTGACCGGCAGGTCGGCTTCCTCAACGGTGTTGACTGCCTGGATCGCCATGATCTTCGTAATATACTCGGCAGAAGATACACGGACCGCATCGGCGATCGCCTGGGCCATCGTCGGATCCTGATGCGTGACATTGATGACAATGTAGCGTGTATCGGCCGGATTTGTAACGGTAATTGTCGACGCAAGGCGGTTCGTCGTCATACTGAGACCGAGTTCATCGATGACCTCCTGCATGACCGGTCTGGCCGTGACCAGCTGCAGGTAGTCCTGTGTCAGATAAGTCGAAGAATTCAGGTCCGCTGTATTGACGATCTCAGAATTCTGGCTCGTCCTGTTCAGAATATAGACCTTTGTGTTGGATGTGTACATAGGCGTCACAAAGAATTTCGTGAACACATAAACGAAGCCGCCGAAAATAATAGCCGCCATGATCACCAGATACATATTGGACCAGACTGCAGCGATCACTTCCCGTAGATCGATCTCCGCCTCTTTGAACTGATGGTTGTCTTCCATACAGGTTGCTCTCCCCTAAGATTTCATAATCAAATAATATTTAATCAACTCGTGTTTCCGAATAGTTATCCGGAATCTCATCGCCCCACGGCGTTCCGTCAAGGTCGTACGGCGTGGACTGATAGACATAGTAATTCAGCCAGTTCGTATACAGATTGTTGGCGTGCGCTCTCCATACAAGCGGCGGTCTCCTGCCGGGATCGTCATCCGGGAAGTAATTCTTCGGAAGATCGATATCAAGTCCCTTCTTCTTATCGCGCTCATACTCGCGGCGGAGCTGCATGCGGCCGTATTCCGGATGACCCGTGACAAAGATCTTCCGGCCGTTCTCGGCCATGCACAGGAACACGCCGGCTTCTTTCGACTGCGCAAGGATCGTGAGCTCCTCACAGGCTGCGATATCCTTGACCGGAACGTCCGTATATCTGGAATGCGGCAACAGGAACTGGTCGTCGAATCCGCGCACGAGCGGCACCTTTCGGTTGAAGATCTTATGCTGGAAAAGACCGAACATCTTCTTATCGAGCAGCTTTTTCTGCAGTCCGTAATAATAGTACATGGCTGCCTGCGCTGCCCAGCACAGATAGATCGTCGATGTCACGTGTGTATTGATCCAGGAGAATACCTGTGAGATCTCTTCCCAGTAATCGACGTCCTCATACTCATAGAGCTCGACCGGAGCGCCGGTGACGATCATGCCGTCATAGTGCTTTCTCTTGATCTGATCAAACGTCACATAAAATGTATCCAGATGACTCTTGGACGTATTCTTCGAATCATGCGTCCGCATTCTCATGAAAGTACAGTCGATCTGCAGCGGAGTGTTGGACAGCTCTCTCAGGATCTGCAGCTCCGTATCCTCCTTGATCGGCATAAGGTTCAGGATGAGTATCTGGATCGGACGGATATCCTGGTGGATAGCGCGGTTCTCGTCCATGACAAATATATTCTCTTTTTCAAGTATGGCTCTTACAGGCAGATCATTCGGTACTTTAATCGGCATTATACTTTCCCTCCTCCAACGCTTTCAGGAATTCCTCCTCAGTGATGATCGGAATTCCGAGCTCACGGGCTTTTTTATTCTTTCCGGACGTGCTGCCCGGATCGTTGTTGATCAGTGCAAATGTCTTCTTCGAGACGCTCCCCGCGCATTTTCCTCCGCGGCTTTCGATAAAGGCGGCCAGTTCGTTCCTGTTCTTGAACGTATGAACGTCGCCGGTCACTGCAAATGTCTTTCCGGCAAGCTCGCTGCCTGCCTCCTTCACTTCTTCCGAAAGTGTGAGACCGGCTTCCTT
Source organism: Lachnospiraceae bacterium (assembly GCA_045646565.1). Taxonomy (GTDB): domain Bacteria; phylum Bacillota; class Clostridia; order Lachnospirales; family Lachnospiraceae; genus Chordicoccus. The sequence continues at coordinate 2,685 of JAZRKZ010000481.1, read as the reverse complement.
CAGCTGCTCCATGAGCTTTCGGTTCTCCTCTGCCCCGAAAAAGCTCACGATAGCGGACGCCGTCGCCGGACCGACGTCCGGGACAAGCAGCAGTGTTTCCATATCCGCCTGCATCAGTTTGTCAAACGAACCGAAGCGGCGCATGATCGTCCTGGCTGATGTGCTGCCTACATTTTCAATCGCGAGACCGGCCAGAAGTCTCCAGGGTTCATTCTTTTTCGATTTCTCGATAGCCTCGAGCAGCTTGTCGGTGCTCTTTTCAAGACCGATGAGCTTTTTGTCCAGCATCTCCTGCCGGTGGTCTTTCAGGGTATAGATATCGGCGATATTGGCGAGCAGCTTCTCTCTCGTGAGCGTGAGAACATTTTCCTCGCCGAACCCCTTGATATCCATCGCGCCCCGGCCGACAAAATTGATGAGATGGCGCTCGAGCTGGGCAGGACAGTTCGGATTGATGCACTTTTTATCCGACATGCCCGCCTCCTGAACGATCGGCCCGCCGCAGACCGGGCAGGTATCGGGAAGCATGAAATCCGTGACGCCCGCCGGCCGCTTTTCCGGAACAGACCGCCGGATCTTCGGAATGATCTCGCCCGACTTATAAACGACGACCGTATCCCCGATGCCGATGTGGAGCGTATTGATAAAATCCTGATTGTGGAGCGTAGCCCTCTGGACCGTCGTGCCGCAGAGCCGGATCGGCTCAAAGACCGCGGTCGGATTCACGCGCCCCGTCATACCGATGGAGATCTCGATATCGGTGATGACCGTCTCCTTCTCTTCCGGCGGATACTTGTAGGCGATATGACCGGCGCTGTACTTCGTACCTGCCGGGAAATCATTCCGGTAGGCGATCTGATCGATCTTGACGACCGCCCCGTCGATATCATATCCAAGTTCCCCACGGAGCTCTCCGATCCGGTCAATTTCCGCGATGATCTCTTCATCCGACCGGCACGGTCTTGACGGCACGGTCCTGATGCCGAGCTCCGCAAGACGCATGAGACCTCCGGCGTGGCTCTCCATGTAAGCAGCGCTTCCGTCCTGCACATTAAAAATGAACAGCGACAGCCCTCTCTTCCGCGTCATCTCCGGATCCAGCTGGCGCAGCGTTCCGGCGGCGCAGTTCCTTGGATTGGCAAATGTCTTCTTCCCCAGTCGGTCCTGCTCCTCATTCGTCCGGTCAAAATCCTCGTGGGACATATAGACCTCGCCGCGGACCTCCAGGTACGGATCCGTTATCGCGATGTCCTTCACAACGTCCGGGATGACCAGGGCGTTCACCGTGACGTCCTCGCCGATCTGACCGTCGCCTCTTGTCTCCGCAAGAACAAGGCGCCCGTTCTCATAGCGCAAGGTCACAGACAATCCGTCGATCTTCTGTTCCACACAGAAGACCGCGTCCGGATGCATCTTTCTCACCCTGTCCGTCCATTCCAGCACGTCTTCCTTGCTGAACACATCCTGGATGGACAGCATCGGGACGTTGTGAGTGACCGTCACGCCTGCTGTCCGCTTAACGCTCGCACCGACTGTCTGCGTGGGGGAAGACTCGTTCACAAGTGACGGATCTTCCTTCTCCATGGCCTTCAGCTGAATCATCAGCTGATCATATTCATAGTCGGAGATCTGCGGCTCGCCGGACTCGTAGGCTTCATTATATTTTTTTATCTTCTCAGTCAGCTCCTCATAGGCGCCGAGCCTGCCGTTTTTCTTTTTCATTCCGTTTGTCCTCATATTCCGTATCCATCCCGCATTCTACCGTCTCTTCCTGCCCGAAACGGCTGTATACGTTCCCCGCTTCGCGCCGGGAGCCCTGACGGAGACAGGCATACTGGCAAGACGCATGAGTTCCGCGACCTCTTCCTGCGTCAGAGATCTCGTCGCTCCCTCCGCGAGATCGCCGAGCAGAAGATTCATGATACGGATCCTCCTGATTTCAAGGACTGTATACCCTCTTGCAAGGCACATTCGGCGGATCTGCCGGTTAAAGCCCTGCGTAAGGATAATCGAAAACTCATGTTTGCTGAGACGACGCACACGGCAGGGCCTGGTCTTGACAAAAGTCCCTTTCCGCCGTCCCTTCCGGTCGATCTCGCCGGTCAGATGACGGTCGTCATCAAGCTCGATCTCCATGCCGTTCTGCATGGCGATGATGAACTCCGGCGTCAGGACTTTATCGACTTTGACAATATATTCCTTCTCATGATAGTTGGAAGCCCGCATGATCTTGTCGCTCAGCTCGCCGTCATTTGTCAGAAGGACAAGCCCGGTCGAATCCCGATCCAGCCTCCCCGCATAGGACACGTACTGGTCAAGATTTACATAATCAATGATGTTGTCCCTGATACGACGGTCGCCGGTACAGATGATCCCCCTCGGTTTATTCAACATGAGATAGATCATGTCGCTCTCTTTTCGGTCGATTTCCGTTCCGTTCACAAAAACACGGTCCCCCGGAAATACACGCTCCCCGATTTCGGCCCGGGTCGAATCGGAAGATCCGTTCTTAATTATCTGCACGCTTCCGTTCTCAATCAGATGGTCCGCCTCCCTGCGGGAGCACAGACCTGCGCTGCTGATATATTTGTTTAATCGAATACCTTCCCGATCCATCCTTCATCCTTTTTTCGAACATTCAACGCAGCGTGTCCGCTGCAAAAATCAGTCGCCGGATATATATCA
>JAZRKZ010000480.1:0-4148 GCA_045646565.1 Lachnospiraceae bacterium | reverse complement strand
GGAAAGGCTGTCGCGCAGTGCGGCAGCCTTTCCTCTTTTTTTCACGAATTATTAACAAAAGTGTGATATACTGTAGCAAGTTACCTGAAGCTATGTATTTCGGAGGGAATGACAGTGAAAAAAAGGTGGATAGCATTTTGTCTCATGCTGGTTCTCGCGCTTGTCACGCTGGTCGGATGCGGCGGCAGCGCGGGCACGATCGCGCCGGAGACGGGACAATCGAAAACGTCTGACGTCGTATGGCTGGAGAGCGCGCCGGAGAGTACGGATGACGAGGTCTGGCAGCCGTCGCCAATTAATCCGGACACGACAGAGTCTACCGCGCAGGGGTCGACCGAAGGATCTTCCGGAGCAGGTGCGGATTCTACCGCGCAGGGGTCGACCGAAGAATCTTCCGGAACGGGTGCGAATTCTACCGCGCAGGGGTCGACTGAAAAGCCTTCCGGTGGAAAATCCGAAGATAAGCTCGATGAGAACGGAAGCTACTCGTCGAAGGACGACGTAGCCCTCTATCTACACCTGTACGGCCGCCTCCCGAAGAATTTCATCACGAAGAAGGAAGCGAAGAAGCTTGGCTGGAGCGGCGGATCCGTTGAGAAGTACGCGCCGGGCAAGGCGATCGGAGGAGACTATTTCGGAAATTACGAGGGTCTGCTCCCGGATGGGAATTACCACGAGTGCGATATTGATACGATCGGCAAAAAGTCAAGAGGCGCAAAGCGGATCATCTACTCCGACGACGGCAGGATCTATTACACAGACGACCACTATGAATCGTTCACACTGCTCTATGGTGAAGAGTGAGAAGGAGGCGGAACATGATATACATTATCGATCTTAGGGAAGCGGACAGCCGCGCGGAGATCCATAAGAGGATCCGTGAAGCCCTGCCTGTGCCGGAATACTACGGCAGCAATCTGGACGCGCTCCACGATGTTCTGACATCCTGTCCTGACGGGACGGTCATCATCTTCACGAACGTAGACACAGTCGCCGCGGAGATAAAAGGCTATGTGGAAGCTCTCCGCTGGATGTGCTCCGAGACGGCGGAAGAATGCCCGGGAATTGAAATTTCCCTGAGGTAAGAAAACGATCAAAAATAAATCAGAAAATATTAAAAAAATTTTCCGCAAAAAAAGGATTTCAGCTTTTTTTGCGGAAAATTAGTATTGGAACGTAAATAAGCAGCGATAAAATGCCCGGATGTGTGAAATGCAAGGATCCGGGCTCTCATTATCTATGAAGTATCTGTCCGCTCTGAACGAAAGCCCCGTTTAAGGCCAATGAACCTGCCGCGGGATTCAGGCGGACATTAACTGTCATTATGTGAGCGAGAGCGGCGAAGCCGCCGTTTCCCTCTGTTTTCGGACGGGAGGACGTCTGACATGCAGATCAGAGAACAGCTTGAGAAGCGGGAAATCGGGACTCTGGATCCCCACGCTTCGTTCGCGGCGAGGACCCGCGGCCGCCTTGAATATGAGGAGGAATGCGATATCCGGACCTGCTACATGCGGGACCGGGACAGAATCATCCACTGCAAGTCTTTCCGCCGTCTGAAGGACAAGACGCAGGTGTTCCTGGCGCCGCAGGGCGACCATTACCGGACGCGTATGATGCATACGATGGAAGTCTCGCAGACATCGAGAACGGTGGCAAGATGCCTCACGCTGAATGAGGATCTCGTCGAAGCCATTGCGCTCGGACATGATCTCGGCCACACGCCGTTCGGCCACGCCGGCGAGAGAGCGCTGAACGACGCCTGCCCGTCAGGTTTCCTGCACAGCGAGCAGAGCCTCCGCATCGTCGATAAGCTCGAGAAGGACGGGAAAGGACTCAACCTGACCTGGGAAGTCCGCGACGGCATAAAAAATCACGGGATGTCCTGCCGGCCGGCGACTTTGGAGGGCCAGATCGTCCGTCTGTGCGACAAGATCACCTATATCCACCACGATATGGATGACGCCATCCGGGCGGGGATCCTCAATGAGCAAGATGTGCCTAAGGACCTTAGAAATCTTCTCGGGCACTCCACAAGAGAACGGCTCAACACTTTCATCCATGACATCGTGGAAAGTTCCACCGGGATGGGGAAGATTCAGATGTCGGACGAGATCGGCAGGGCCATGAAGGATCTTCGGGCGTTCATGTTCGAGAACCTTTACACGAACGCCGCGGCCAAGGGCGAAGAGGAGAAGGCTGAGCTCATGATCAGCGAGCTTTACGGCTACTACATCGCGCATCCGGACAAGATGCCGGATGACTTCTGCCGGATGATCGCCGAAAAGGGGGAGGCTCCCGAGCGCGTCGTCTGCGACTATATTTCCGGTATGACGGATCAGTATTCTATGATGAAGTTCCGTGAGATATTCATCCCTCAGTCATGGAGCAAGTTTTGACAAAGCACTCCGGCTTAAGTATATGGAAGAGCGCTCGCGGTAATATCGCCGGCGAGACTTGAATTTAGGCGATAGTATCAGAGTTAGAAATAGATTTCGTTTAGGGGAACTAATATTGAGATATTCGGATGAACTGATCGAGGAGGTCCGCTCCGCAAACGACATCGTGGATGTAATCGGCGGATATGTCAGACTGAAACGATCCGGCAGCAACTACACAGGCCTGTGCCCGTTCCACAATGAGAAGACGCCGTCATTTTCAGTGAGCCGGACAAAGCAGATGTATTACTGCTTCGGCTGCCATGCGGGCGGGAATGTCATCACATTTATGATGGAATACAATCATATGACATTCATCGAGGCCCTGCAGGCGCTCGCTGAGCGTGCAAATATCACTCTGCCCCAAATCGAATACTCCAAAGAAGCCAGAGAACAGGCGGACCGGAAGGCAAGTCTGCTTGAGATAAACAAGAAAGCGGCAGCCTATTACTACTATCTGCTTAGGACCGGTGAAGGCGAGAACGGCCTTCGCTACCTTAGGGAACGCGGGCTGTCCGACGAGACGATCAAGAAGTTCGGCCTCGGTTATTCCGGCAGGACCGGCCGGCTTTACGGGTATCTGAAGAGCAAGGGCTACCCGGACGATCTGCTGGCGGAGACAGGCCTTTTTACATTTGACGAAAAACGGGGACCGCTCGATAAGTTCTGGAACCGGGTCATGTTCCCCATCGCGGATGTGCGGGGGAAAGTTATCGGATTCGGCGGCCGCGTCATGGGCGACGCGAAGCCGAAGTACCTGAACTCGCCGGAGACGACGATCTTCAACAAGAGGAACAACCTGTTCGGCCTCAACATTGCGAGAGCGACCAGAAGAAAATATATTATCCTGTGCGAGGGTTACATGGATGTCATTTCGATGCACCAGGCCGGATTTGACTGCGCGACAGCCTCGCTCGGAACGGCGCTCACGCCGCAGCAGGCTAATCTGCTGGGGCGCTACACGAACAGTGTTCTGCTGCTTTACGATGCAGACAACGCCGGCAGGATGGCCGCCCTTCGTGCTATCCCGATCCTCAAGGAAGCGGGACTTAACTCAAGAGTCGTAGACTTAAGTCCCTACAAGGATCCGGATGAATTTCTGCAGGCGCTCGGCGCGACCGCCCTCGAGGAACGGCTCGAGGGGGCAAGGAACGCGTTCATGTACGAGGTCGAGGAGACGTCGAAGCGCTTCCGTCTCGATGATCCGGCGGAGAGAACAGCCTTCCAGCGGGAAGTCGCGAAGATGCTGCTGGTTTTTCCCGAGGAGCTCGAAAGGAACAACTATATCGAGGCGATCGCGCGACGGTACAGCTTTTCCGCCGACGGGCTCCGGAAGATGGTGGCCCGCATGGCGATGGCGGGCACTCCGGCGGAGAGGTACACGGAGCCGGTCAGCGGCGAACGACGTGTCATCCGGGAAAAGAAGGATCCGGGGATCGTGACGTCCCAGAAGCTGATGCTCACGTACCTGGCCGGTTACCCGGAAGCTTACAGCGAATCTAAGGACTATATCGGTCCTTCCGACTTCACCGACCCGCTGTGCAGGAAGATCGCGGACGGTCTGTATGAGCAGATACATGACGGCTATGTCAGTGAAGCCGCCCTCGTAAATCTGTTCATCGACGCCGAGGAGCAGAGCCAGGTCGCCCAGCTTTTCCACACGAGGATCCCGGTGGCTAACGCCGCCCAGCAGAAGTCGGAGGCCAAGCGGGC
>JAZRKZ010000479.1:0-2546 GCA_045646565.1 Lachnospiraceae bacterium | reverse complement strand
CATATTTCTTCGGTACACCACCTTGTATCAGCTTCCTGTACTTCGTGATCGGTTTCTTCCATCTCTTCCAAATTATCTGTCTTATCCTACTCTGTAACCATCCGTTAAGCGCTTCGATCCATTTTTTCATTTCGGCAATTCCATAGTAGTTCAGCCATCCAATGACCACTCGCTTAAGTTCACTGCAAATGTCCTGAAGTTTACCTGGCCTTTTCCTCGATGTCATTTCTTTGAGTTTGGCTTTGAATTTCATCTTGGATTTCTTGTGCGCATAGATGTGGACCTTTCCTTTTCTACTTTTGCTCATTCCAAACCCAAGGAATTTAAAGTTCCCTCTGTTGTTTGCCAGCGATACGATTCTGCTCTTGTCCCGATTGACTTTCAGTTTAAGTCTTCCCTCGAGAAATCTCACGCTTCCCTCAAACAGCCTTTCCGCGGCTCGCTTACTTCTGGCCAGCAGTACGATGTCATCTGCGTACCTTATCTCCGGCACTCCTCTTCCTGCGTATTCCATGTCAAATTCGTTGAGATAGATGTTCGCAAGCAGCGGTGACAGATTTCCGCCTTGCGGGCTTCCTTCTGTCGTTTCAATGACAACGCCATTCTCCATTACCCCGGCTTTCAGGAACTTCTTGATCAGTTTCATCATCGATTCATCTTTGATGGTCTTTCTCAGTTCCCTTATCATCCTGTCATGATTGAGTGTGTCGAAATACTTCGACAGGTCAAGCATTACTGCCCATTCATATCCTGCTTCCGCATATTCCTTTACCCTCATAATGGCCTGCTGTCCGCTTCTTCCCGGTCTGTAGCCAAAACTGTTGTCCGAGAATTGCGGTTCGTAAAGGGGCACTAGAATTTGCGCGATCGCCTGCTGAACGATACGGTCCTTGGCCGTAGGGATCCCTAGCTTTCTGACCCCTCCGTCCGGCTTCGGTATTTCCCTGCGTCTTACGGCTGTGGGTTGGTAATACCCTCCCAGCATTTCTGCCTGGACCTCGGCGAAATGTTCTTTCATCCATTCGATTGTTTCACGGACTGTTTTCCCGTCCGCTCCCGGTGCTCCATTGTTCGCCCTTACTCTCTTCATGGCTGTTTCCATGTTCTTTGGCAATACCGCCATTTCCATGAGATGTTCGGACTGCAGTTCACGTCCTCTTTCCATGTCTTCCGGCAGATAGATGCTCGACGCTTCCGCATACTCTTCATATTCCGTACTATCCCTTTGCGGTAAGCCCTCTTCTTTGAGATATTCTGTCTTCATCGCATCTCCTTTCTTTCAATCATTTACTCAAGGTTCATATTGGTTCCGCCCTTCGCTCCGTTCTCATTGCAAGAACTTTTTCGTTACTACGGCGTCGGCTGACTCCTGTCGGCTCAACACTGTCTTCAATGTATAACAGTGCTTACTGTTTTCCAGCCTGCCGGCAGGCCTCCCCGGGTAAGGTGTGACAGCTTTCACCCCATGTGCCTACTGCATTTATCACCATATGTTCCGGACAGTGTTGGACTTCGAACTGTATGGCGCTCTCGTCCACATATCATGACCTTATATGCAGTTCCTTTACGTTAGGTCGGGGCTTTGCCCGCTTCGGGTTAGTCTTTTCCCACGAAACATCCGGCTTCCTTCAGATTCCACCTCACGATGGACACCCTTGCCTTCGGCTAGCGTTCCCCACTGTCAAGCACGCAACGGACTTTCACCGTCTAGCTGTCACCCATGCCGGGTACACCATGTGACGAAAATATCCCGGGAGCTCCCGGGATATTGTTTTATCTGTTGAACATGAATTCGCGTTTGCCGAAATAGGACTTGTTGACCAGGTAATAGGCCATACCGATGACAAACAGGCTGACGAAGTCGACGATCTGCCCTCCGGTCAGGAAAATTCCGTATCCTGCCGATATAAGTGCATACAGGATGTGATATACCATGGTGACGCCTACTGAGATCAGATTGAATTTCAACAGCAGCGAAGGTGCGCCTTTTTTGAAGCCTGCCAGCTGGAATCTCGTATAGATCGCAAATGCGGCCATGATGATCCCTGCAGCGCCGAACATCAGATTGATGATGCGGAATGACGGATACTGCGCGTAAAAGGCTGCTGCCCCGCCCTCTTCTCTTGCATAGACCCGGCCGGTCAGATACAGATATGCATTGGATAATTCTGACAATGCCGTCAGAAAGAGCTGACAGTAAATAAGGAATTTAAACCAGTTCATCGGCAGCTGCGGTGCAGCCTTCTTTGCGGGCTCTCTGGCAGCCGGATTGACGTTGCTTGATTTTGCCATTTTGAAACCTCCGGTTTAACTTTAACATTATACCCTTTTCATCTCTTGTTTTACACGATAGTTTTGCTTAAGTGTATAATTGTATCTATGAAAACGATCGGACTTGCGCTGTTTTATGACAGTGAACTGCTCATAGTATTGTTCCGCATACTCCTTGTATCCGCGCTGATATGGGTGTTTTTCCGTTTTGCGCCGGTCCGCTGGAAGCGCGAGAAGCTTCCGCCTAAGACAAAGACATTTATCCGGGTGTCTCG
>JAZRKZ010000478.1:0-4493 GCA_045646565.1 Lachnospiraceae bacterium | reverse complement strand
GGCGGCCACAACCTGCTCGTCAAGCTCAATATGTGGAACCCGGATGTCCGGAATTACCTCATCGACACGGTCCGCTTCTGGATCACCGAGTTCGATATCGACGGCATCCGCCTCGACGCGGCCGACGTGCTCGACTTCGGTTTCATGCGCGAGCTGCGCGGCGCGTGCGACAGCATGAAACCGGAATTCTGGCTCATGGGCGAGGTCATTCACGGCGATTATTCCCGTTGGGCAAATGCCGGCATGCTCCACTCCGTCACCAACTACGAGCTCCACAAGGGCCTTTACTCCGGTCATAACGACCATAACTATTTTGAGATCGCCCACTCCGTAAAGAGGCTCCTTGGCATTGTCGGCGATAAGATCCGGCTCTATACATTTGTTGACAATCACGATGTCGCCCGTATCGCTTCCAAACTGAATAATAAAGCCCATCTATCCAACGTCCTCATGCTCCTCTACACTCTCCCCGGCATCCCGTCCGTCTATTACGGCTCGGAGTTCGGCGTTCCGGGCAACAAGGAGTGGGGATCTGACTGGAATCTGCGGCCTTGTCTGAATCTGAGCGACTTTGACGAAAATGCGGATATCCCGAAGCTCCACAAGATCCTCGGCAGGCTGAAAGCCCGCTTCCCGGCCCTCACTTACGGCGAGTACAAGGAGCTTTCGCTGACAACGCAGCAGTACGCCTACGCCCGGACCCTTGACGGCGTGTCGATCATCACAGCCCTCAACAATGCGGACCATCCTGCCCACATGGAGATCCCGCTCCCGGTCAACGCGAACCACGCGGTCAACCTGCTGACGCTCCCGGATGAGACGGAAGCTGACAAGGATGCAGCCGCAAAGAAGCGGACCGGGTTCCTGACCGCCGCGAAGGCAGAGCTGACAGAGCAGGCCGACGGTCTCTATGTCTCTGCCGGCAGCGTGCGCGACGCTTCCCGCGACATAAAGCGGGCCGTAAAAAAGATCAGCGTGGACGGCGACGAACTGAAGATCCAGATGGCCGACTCCCTCACCGCCATGCGCTCCGCGCTGAACGATCTGGAAGCCGCCTTTGACAGCTTCGCAGAAAAGTGCGGCGCAAAACCCTCCTCGGATACCCCCGGCAGCACGGACGGCTGCCAGACCCTTGAAGTCAAAAACGGCCGGCTCATCGTCGACCTTCTCCAAAACAGCGGCGTAGTCGCGTTGGTGGACTGGAAATAAAGATAACGGCAAAAGAGATACTGGTAAAAGGGCTGCCGGCGTGTTTCAGACATTTCCAAGGCACACCCTCGTAAGATGCCTCTCCGCCACAGATTTCAGGTCGCGCATCAGCGCGACGCTCGTGGGCGGAGCGGTCATCTTGTGGCGCGGGAAATAACGGGTGATGTGAAGAGGAATGTCGGGATCGATCTCCGCGATCCAGGCGGCCTCCCGCTCCATGTCCTCCGGGGAATCATTCTTTCCCGGAACGATCAGCGTTGTCAGCTCCACATGGGACTCCCGGGCTGCCCGGGTGATGAAATTCATGACGGTTCCAAGGTCTCCGCCGAGCCACTTATAAATCTCCGGGCGGAAAGCCTTGAGGTCGATGTTCATCGCATCGATATACGGCAGGATCTCCATGAGGATCGGAAGCTCGGCGGTGCCGTTCGTGACGAGCACGTTCTTCATGCCTGCTTCGTGGACGAGCCTCGCTGTGTCCCGCACGAACTCGTATCCGACAAGGGCCTCGTTGTAGGTATAGGCGACGCCGATATTTCCGCGGTCCCTGGTCTCCCTTGCTATCATGCATATTTCTTCCGGAGACATGTCCCTCGCATACCCACTCTCTCTTTCTCCCGCTGCCGCGATCTCATAATTCTGGCAGAACGGGCAGGCAAGATTGCAGCCGAAACTTCCGATCGAGAGGATCCTGCTGCCCGGACAGAAGAAGTACAGCGGCTTCTTTTCGATCGGATCGAGCGCAAGCGACGTTATCTTTCCGTAGTTCGTGCAGACGATTTTTCCGTCTGTGCATTTGCGCGCTCTGCAGCGTCCGATCTTCCCCTCACTGAGCGCGCAGTGATGCGGGCAGACGGGACAGACTGTCTTATTCATTAAATTCTTCATTTACGCATAGCCTCCTTACATGCGCCTCATCCTGCTGCGCATTCCCCTGTTTCGCAGAGCAATCAGGGCGTCTCCCACTGTAAAATCTCTTTGAGTCGTTATATCCGTTCTGATATAATTATAACAGATTCTTCCTGTGAAGAAGTATCATTTTCAGCAATCACAAAATCAAGACTGCAGAAGAAGGAGCGGAGATGAAAAAAGAATACTATCAATCTTATTTGCGACAGCAATGATCCTTGCCCTGCCCGGATGTACTTCCGTCAATCAACCGGCATCCGGAACAGATGGAAGCGGAGCCGCATCCGAAACAACAGCTGCTGACGAGTCCAAAGAAGGGACAGCTGCATCCGTTACTGATGACGAAAAAGATGCGGAGATTCTGCAAATGATCTCCGAAATGTCAACCGAGCAGAAACTTTCTCAGATGATGATCGTCGCGCTCAGGTCAGACCCCGCCAATACGAAGACCGCGACTAAGATCAATGAGGATTACGCCAATCTGCTTAAAAAATACGATTTCGGCGGGATTATTCTGTTTACCGGTAATATGCCGGATGCGGTCCTGTGCGCCTATCAGCCTTATGGAAGCGCCCATGACGAGGAAGGTGCCGGACCTTTCAACCTGAACGTCGCGGTTGCCCTGTGCACAGCCTTTGGCCAGTCCACACCGTCCGGCACTCTGCCGGTCAATGTGCCGAAGGTTACGGCAAATGCCGGTGAAATCACTTTCGAGTCTGATTACCTCTATGAACGCGGCTTCGGCCTCACAAACTGGGGCAAATAAAGCAGGTCCTTTTCTGCGCGCTCCTGGCATCGCTGCCATAAAAAAACCGCCGGTCGGGAATTCCGAACCGGCGGTTTTTTATCACTGCTGTCTCTGTGCACAGGCCTTAGCAGTCCGCTTACTTGTGCCGGATCACTTCAAATCTGGCCAGCCTGACTCCCTCTTCCTCGTCGCGGATCCCGGCCTTCATCCGGGCAATCTGCACCTGATATTCTACCGTATCGACGCCCTCAAGATCCGGCAGAAGAAGTCCTCTCCGTCTGCCCTTCGTCACAATGACGCCGTAGCGCTTCACATCGAGCTCATCCATAGAGGAGATATCTTCAGGCTCCCCGAGCACATCCACATTGATCTCCAGGAACGGCAGTTCCTTTGGCCGGATCGGAGGAAAGCGGGGGTCGCGGGTGGAGGCGGAGATGGCATTTGCAATAATCTCCATCGCAAGCGAATCCTGCACCGGGGCAATCGTGCCGATACAGCCCCGCAGTTCGCCGTGTTCGTGGATCGACACGAACGCACCGGCCCGGCTGTGCAGCATCTCGTCGGTCAGCTCCGCCGCCGTCGGCTCGTAGAATCTGCGGCTTTTGATATACGTTTCAATCGTGTTTTTCGCAAGCTGTACATATGGATCCATGGTATTCCTCCTCTTCTACATTGCGTCACATTTCTTCCCCTGATGTTCCCTGCGCGCCGTGAAAAGTGCGAAGCACGTTCCTATTTGCTAAGCTTTCAGCATGCCCGGCTGCATTATTATATTCCGCGGACAGTTCACTCAGCCGGATGATAAATACAGAACCCGTAGCCGACGCCAAAAGTGGCCTCATGCGCGAGTTTTCTTACAGTGACATCCGTACCGTCAAATGCTCCCGCCATGATCGTGAACGACCGGTGGCCGCACTCCATGCAGTCATCCAGGAATTTCTCGTCAAAGTCGAGCAGGGCTTTAAAATCCGCTCTGCCCATGACATCCATAATCCGCTCATCATACTGCGGCCCTGCCGGCCGGTATCCGTAGGGACCGTCCTCCTTCTGACAGTGGGCGAGGTCGCCGCTGCCGATAAAGACGACGCGGCGGTCAGTCCTTTCAATCGCGTTCCGAATGATCGTGCCGAGCTGCCAGTGTATCTCCAGCGGCAGGCCGGACAGACCAATCCGAACCAGCTTGTAATCCGTGTACTTCTGATTCACAAAATAGAGCGGCACCATCGTCCCGTGGTCAAGCTGCTTGTCGAGCTCGCCCATCGTGCCCGCAGGAAAGCGCTGTCTGTCGCACAGATTTACGATTGCTGAAACAAGCTCCGTGTCATATTCCTGAACGAAACGGACCCCGCTCGCACGGAATCTGCCAAAGTTTCCGGTGGCTTTCTTTCCGGGCGAAATATGGAAATAATCTCTGTAAAGCACCGTGTGCGGCGATGTCACAATAATGGTCTCGGGTCTCATCGCCGCTATGTCATCGGCGACCTCCGCGAACGCGTCAAGCGACGCCTGTATTTTTTTCTCCTCGCCCCGACCGATCTCAGGAACGGCAATCGGCGGATGCGGGACCATGTATCCTGCAAGAAGCGGCATATCGTTCACCTCCTTCAACTTGTTATATTTTATCGGG
>JAZRKZ010000477.1:0-6465 GCA_045646565.1 Lachnospiraceae bacterium | reverse complement strand
TTCGACCCCTCTGCGTCCCGAAGCGGACCTCGGATTTTGTATACAAAGAGTTAGGACCGATGCGTCGCATAAATAAGCCATTTTTTAGAAAGGAGCGGAGAGCTGGGGAGAAAAAAGAGCGACCGCTCGCTCAGGGGGTCGCTCAATAAGAACAACTAAATAGTAATCATTACCATTCGTTAAAAATAATATTTATAATATATAATAGGCTTTTTTTAAACTATCCACAGATGAAATTGAGAACGCAAAATATGGAACATCTGGAATAATTATCGTTTCATCAGAATTGCTCTCTAGCACTCCTTTAGAATAAGCGTTATTTATTCCTTCCATCCTATGTTCCATTACAACGTCATTATTAAAACATCCGATATGAATAAATGCATCTATCATCTGTATCATGCCCACGGTGAAAGTGAGCAGTACCACAGCGAGATAAAGACCGACATGGATGTCGAGAGGCTCCCCTCCGGAAAATTCGATGCCAACGAACTGGTTCTGGAACTGACTGTCCTGGCATACAATATCCTCCGCATCATCGGCCAGTCATCATTGAAGAACGGCCGCTCGCCAAAAACAAAACGCCCGGTGAGACGCCGAAGGATCCGGACCGTGATCAGCAACCTGATCCTGATTGCCGGACATGTCACAGAACACGCCCGTCAGGTTGTACTTGCGCTTGGATGCAGCAACGTATGGTGCCACACCTTTATGGACCTGTACAGGCAGCTGGTGCTGGCCTGATACATAATAGATGCAATCCTGTTAGCGGGTAATGTTTCTTAAATGCACCCATTTTCAGGAGACAATGCCTGATCTTGAAGTCAGATCAGGTTCTACCGTAGCTAAGAGATAATCGATTTCAAAGTTTCTGCTGTTCGAGTGGCTTGAAATTGAGAATCCCTATATAAAAACACTGAGTTTCACGGATTCAGGTTAAAGTCTCGCTCTCCTCATTAAAGCAACATACATATCAGAAAAGAAATGAATAGTACTGCTCAAAAACACATCTGACATTGTGTATATGCTTCTTTATTTCAACCTCGGCTCTGTCCGCGTCCTTATCCCGAATCGCCTCATAGATAGCAGTATGCTCTTCCAGGGAATGGTCGCTTCTGCCGGGAATGAGTATCGTCTTGCTGTTATATTTTTTCATCTGATTTTTCAATTTAAGGGTCATTTCAACCGCCGGCTTATTCGGGCAGTTGGCGTAGATAATCTTATGAAATTCCTGATTGCAGGCCGAATAATCCATGAGAGCCCCGTCCGCGGCATACTTATCCATCTTATCAATGATGGATTTCAGCTTGTCCGTATCTTTTTTTGAAAATGCCGGAACTGCCAGGCGGATTATAAAGCCCTCCAGTACTTCGCGGAGATCCAGGAATTGCAGAACTTCTTCTTTAGAATAGCTTGTCACCTTGGCCCCTTTGTTGAGATCCATGGTCACATAGGCGTCATTTTCCAGCATGAGCAGGACCTTCTTGATTGTATTCCTGCTGACGTTATACTCTTTTGCCAGAGCAAGTTCAGGAAGGCTCTGGGCAGGCGAGTACTCTCCGTTCTCTATCTTCTTTTTCATTTTCTTATAGACGATCGTTGTCTGTGTTTCAGCCATATTGTACCCCTTAATTGACGAACAGAATTATTATACATTACATTGCAAATTATATACGCGATGCATACGGAACGCAACAATAAACATTTTTTTGCTGTGCTATGAGTGCATATGGCAGCAGTTCAGACAGGCTGTGACCGGGAACAACAGTGTTTTTCTCTCGTAAACGGGCACTTTGCTGCCGGTCACGGATTGTACGAACATCCTGTCTGAACTATTGCTATACTTCACATGCGCATTTTCAATATACATGCGTCCCTGTTTTCGTATAATTTTACCAAATCGAAAAATCTCAATAACTTAATGTTGACAAATGTCATCTGCAAAAGTACAATGTACTTGTAAACAAAATTGTTCAACAATCAAGAATAACAAACACGATGCTCAACAATGATTTTCAACAAAGGAGGACAAAAAAGATGACGGACGTCAAAGAGCTTATGAGAGGCGGATATGATCTTCATGTACATTCTGCGCCGGACTGCCTGCCCAGAAAAATGGATGATATCGATATGGCAAAGAGGATTACGGATTCAACTCTTGCCGGTTACGCGATAAAGAACCACTGGACATCCACCGCGGGTAGAGCACAGCTCATCAACAAGATGTTCCCCGGATGCGATGCGGTCGGCACAATCACACTGAACAGCGCGGTCGGCGGCCTCAACCCGACAGCCGTTGAGATGGCCGCAAGAGGCGGCGTCAAGCTCGTCTGGTTCCCCACATGCGACAACGAGCATGAGATGGCTTATCAGTTCGACGGCAACCCAAATAAGAAGAGAGCCTTCTGGGCAAGCATCATTCTTGAGATGAAGGAACAGGGAATAGTTACTCCTACTCTGAACTGCCTGGATGAAAGCGGAGAGTTAAAGCAGGAAGTGCTTGACATCCTCGACATCATAGCCCGATATGACATGATCCTCGCAACAGGCCATATTTCACACGAAGAGGCTTTCAAGCTTGTTCCGGAAGCCGCAAAGCGGGGCGTTAGGAAGATCGTGGTCACGCACGTAAGCTTCCCGACAACACACTATACGATAGAAGAACAGAAAATGTTCGTTTCCTACGGCGCAAAATGCGAGCACTGCTACACAACATTTAAGACCGGCAAGGAAGATTTCAGTGTGATTGCAGACATGATCAAAGCTGTTGGCGCCAAGAACTGCATCATCGGCACAGATCTCGGCAACACAAAGCTCTGTTACCCGGATGAAGGCATGTATGAGTTCGGAGAAACGCTTCTAGAAGCAGGTCTCTCCGAAGATGACATCCGGATGCTGGCTGTAACTAATCCACGATGGCTCATCGGGAAAGAATGATATAAACAACGCTGAAGAATGCAGATTTTCCTGTAAAGAACCAATCAGGAATCAAAAATGAACCGGTATCAGGTTAGACAGAATAAAAGGTATTGTTAGCTTATATAAAGGAGATAAAAAAATGATCAAGGATAAGAAAGTTCTCGTAGTAAGTGCACACGCAGCAGATTATGTATGGCGTTCCGGCGGAACAATCGCAAAATATATCAAGCACGGCGCAGATGTCCATGTTGTCGTCCTGAGCTTCGGCATCCGCGGCGAGAGTGCTGCACAGTGGAAGAAAGAAGGCGCAACCTACGAGTCCGTCAGAGAGAACAGACTTGAAGAGACCACAAAGGCCGCAGAGATCCTCGGCATCAAGAACATCGAGTTCTGGGATCTGCCGGATTATCCGATGGCTCCGTACCTCACAGAAGAAATCCGTGACCGCCTGATCAGAAAGATCAGAACTGTTCGCCCGGACATCATCCTCACCCATGACAGGAACGGCAAGGATATCCTGAATCCGGACCACAATGCGGTAGCTGAATTCGTATTTGAGTGCTCGATCCAGGCTAATTCAAGGGGCGTGATCACAGAAGGACTTGCCACAACGAAGCAGATGCGTCTCTTCGGCTTCGAGCCGCATCAGACAGAGCTTTCCCAGTTCGTGCCGGGCGAGCTGATCGACATCACGGAAGTTTATGAGCAGAAGGTACAGGCTATGCAGTGTTTCCAGGCTCAGCATCATCTGATCCAGTATTACACAGAGCGTGCAAATCTCCGCGGTAACCATCTCCGCAGGATCTCGGGTAATCAGTCTTACAAATACGGCGAAAGCTTTTCTAACTTCTTCCCGGTAGCGGGCGAAGAGCTTGTATGATGAACCGCTTCGGCAGGGAGGATAAGCATGAAGAAGAAAATTACGGCCGTCGTATACGGCATCATGATTATTGCTCTTGTGTTCGCGTATTTCCAGAACCGTGAAGGCCATGTCGCAAAGAAAATTGAGAATGCAGACGGCACATATTCCGGATCTCTTACGCTCGGGACAGCGTCCCCCACAGGAACATTCTACTACGTAGGCGCAGCCATCGGAAACGCGGTTTCAAAGGCAACGCCGCTCAACATTAACGTGCAGGCAACTTCAGGATCAAATGAGAATATCTCCATGACGCTGAACCAGGATATCGATCTTGGCATGGCGAACTGCGATTCCATTTACAGCGCCTACAATGGAACAATGTCCTACAGCGATGCAGGTCCGCAGGAGGATCTGCGAGAGGTAGCATCTCTCTATCAGTCGCAGCTGCATATATTTGCAACCGAAAGCAGCGGAATTAAAGACATCGCGGATCTCAAAGGCAAGAAAGTGTGTGTCGGCTCTCAGGGAACATCGTACCTCTTCATCAATCAGAAGATACTCGACGCGTACGGAATTTCAATGAAAGACATCCAGCCTTTCTACATGAACTACGCAGAGTCCGCTGAAGCTCTTGCAAACGGCGACATCGATGCCGCCTTCCAGACAGGCGGATACCCGATTGCCGGTATCCAGCAGTCAGCTGCGACGACAGCGTTCCGCATGCTGCCGATCTCAGATGAAGTGATCAACTCTATCATCGAGGAGTTCCCGTTCATCAACAAGACAACGATACCGGCAGGTGTCTATGAACATCAGTCCAACGAGACAGAGGTAAACACGCTCGGCTACATGACTACCATCTTCTGCTCTGCGGCTGCGGACGAGGACCTGATATATTCATTTGTCAAAGGCATGATGGAATCGCTCGATACTTATCATGACACCAACGACGCAACTCGCCAGATTTCTGCAGAGACTATAGCAACAGAACATATTCCCATCCACGAAGGAGCACTGCGCTATTATCGTGAGATCGGCATTGCACAGTGACAGGGAAAGGAGATACGCACATGGATTCCAATAATGCAACAACTAAAACATCCGCGGCAGGCGGGATCGACAAGGTATTCTCGATTCTTGCTTCTCTTGTGGCAGTCGCCCTCTGCGGTTTCCACCTGCTGGCCGCATCACCTTTCCTCACGCTGAATAACACAGAACAGTCTGTGTATCACGGGGCACTGATCATAGCGTTTTTCCTCCTTGTAAAGAGCGGCAAATCCAAACTCGGCAAGTTAGGAAATATCCTGCTGATTGCACTTACCGTTGTGGCAGCACATGAGGTCATTGTTCTCAGAAATTCAAATGTAGCAACGACCATGCTTTACACAGATTTCCAGAAGATCGTCTCCGTTCTCTTCGTCTGCGCCGCGATTTATATCGCATACCGCGCACTGGGCAGTATCCTTCCCGGCCTGTGTCTGGCTTTCCTCGTCTACACATTCTACGGTTCCTATCTCCCGGGAGCGCTGGAAACATCCCGAGTATCTGTCTACAGAATGGCTACCTATCTTATGGTGTCAAGCGAAGGTCTGTTCGGCAGCGCGCTCAATGTAGCCGCCATCTACATCTTCCTGTTCGTCCTGTTCGGCTCCGTACTGAGTTTTATCGGTGCCGGTGAGTTCTTTGTCGATATCGCTTCTGCCGCATTCGGACATTTCGTTGGCGGACCTGCCCAGGCAGCTGTCTATTCCAGCATGCTCCTCGGAATGGTCAACGGTTCCGGTGCCGCCACAGTCGTAACGGCCGGTACATTTACAATCCCGCTGATGAAAAAGACAGGTTTCGACAACGATACCGCAGGCGGAATTGTTGCCACAGCAGCATCCGGCGGACAGATCATGCCTCCTGTTATGGGTGCAGTAGCTTTCCTTATGTCGGACGCAACTTCGATTCCCTACGGCACGATCTGCGCGGCAGCTCTCCTTCCGGCAGTTCTCTACTACCTGACGACTTCAGCAGGCATCATCTCCTACGCTCACAGGCACAAAGTGCCCCCCATCAAGAGAAAAGAAGGAGATCCGACAGTCGGTGAGATTTTCAAGAAAGGCTGGTTCTACTTTGCGCCGATCATTCTGCTGATCACACTGATGGTCATCGGAATCAGTACAGCCAGAGCAGCTCTCTACACGATCATTGTATGCATCGCAATCGGTCTTATCACTGATCACAAGAAATTTACACTTAAAAACATCGTTGCTCTGTGCAGAGATGCGGCAGAATCCATGATGAGCGTATCCATCGCCTGCATGGTAGTCGGAATCGTTGTAGGCGCGATCAACATCACCGGTCTCGGTCTCAAGATCTCCACGATCATCACAATGCTTGCCGGCGGCAGCATCATAATCATGGGCCTTCTGACAGCTGTTGTATGCATCATCCTGGGTATGGGACTTCCGACATCGGCATGCTACATCATTCTTTCCGTCCTTGTCGCGCCGGCTATGGTGCAGCTTGGAGTCTCCGTAGCTTCCGCTCACCTTTTCGTCCTCTACTTCGGCGTTATTGCAGCAATTACTCCTCCGGTTGCCCTTGCGGTATTTGCCGCAATCGGAATCTCGGGCGGTGACATGTGGAAGACAGGTCTTCAGGCTGTTAAATTTGCAATCGCAGGTTTCCTGAGCCCG
>JAZRKZ010000476.1:0-10614 GCA_045646565.1 Lachnospiraceae bacterium | reverse complement strand
GGACCATCTGGTTCTTCCACAGCGGAATTGTATTGACGATCGTCGACTGGATCTTCTCTACCATCATCGTATCAGAGCTCTGGATCAGTCTGATCTGCGGCGCTGTCTGGATCGCGATCATACGGGTCAGCTCGAGGTCATGGATCTTCTTCTCGAAGCGGTTGATCTGATCCTCAAGGTCCTTGACTGCCTGCGCGTCCTCTGCCAGACCGGAAGCCTCCGCTCTCGCTCTCTTCTCGGCAAGCTCGCCGTCCTTGACCATCTGAATCTTCTCCTTGCCGGCCAGGATGTACATTGTCAGCTCCTTATAATACACAAGGTTGGACTGATACATCTTGTCGAGCGTGGCAACGTCCTTCATGAGCGCGACCTGATGCTGCTGCAGGGATTTAGCGACCTTTTCCACATTGGCGTTGGCGCTGTCGTACTGAACTTTCAGCTCCTGCATCTTTCTCTTCGGCTTTTTGAAGATGCTGAGAAAGCCCTTTTCCTCCTCCTCGTTCGGATTGAAATGTTCCAGATTGCTGATAACGCCGGAGAGCATGTCGCCGACTTCGCCGAGATCACGGGTCCTGACGGTCGCGAGCGCGGAATCCGAGAAATCAGACATTTTCTTCTGAGTACCCGCTCCGTACTGGAGGATACCGTTCGTGTCCGCGAGGTTGATCTGCTTGGCAAGAGCAGAGACCTGCTTCCTCTCACCCTCTGTCAGAATATCGGCTTCCGACGGTTTCGGTGCTTCTGCCTGAGCCGCCGGCGCTGCCGGTTCCGGCTCGGCGCCGAACGTAAGCTGCGGTGCCGGTGCTGCTGCCAGCTCAGTCGCAAATGCAGACGCGTCCAGTTTTATCTCATTTGCCATATTTCCATCCATGGTGTTTCCTCCTTATTATCATCGTCTCTTTGCGACGTTTTTTACTCATCTTCCATGACGGCCTGCCCGCCCCACTCAAGGATCGGAGAGGTCTGTTCCGTGAATCCGCCGGCTGCCTTTTCGGCCCTGCCGCCCCGGAGCTTTGCCTCGGCTGCCTTCACGGCCTCCGCCTCAGCGCGTCTCCGCTCTTTTTCGGTCGTCGGCTTCGGTCTGTCATAAGACGGCGGCGTTGTCTCAGTTTCTGTGTACTCCGGTACAGTCTCATATGTATACGCGCCCTCAGGTGAGACATAGGAAGCGCTCTCGCCCCACATATCGGCTCCCGCCTCGCGGGCATTTGCCGCCGCTTCCTTGCGGCGCAGCAGATCGAGCTCATTCGGCGCAAGTCCCTGCTGCTTCATCATGGTCCGCATGACGTCGATATCCGTCTGTACGTCGAGTGATTTCTCCTTGAACATACTGTCGAACAGCCGCTCGAACGCTTCATTGATCATATCGAGCGTGTTCTCGATCTCCTGCTTGGCGGAGACAATATTCTCGCTCTGTACTGCCTTCTTATCCATGTCACGGTAGGCCATGATCAGTTTCGCCGTCGTCGGAAGATAGTAATCCATGAACATGGAGAGCTTGTCCGCCTGCTCGGGGTTCTCCCTGACCGTCTCAAAGATCTTGGATACGATCAGCTCCATCTGGTCCAGTTTATCGGAGACCTCCTGGCCCGGGATCTCATCATTGACTTCACGGATGAGCTGCACGTAACCGTTGCCCTTGTCGAGGACCTCCCTGAGCTCGGAAGATACATAGCCCTGTTCGCGTCTTTCTTTCTCTGCCTCCTCACGGAGCCTTTTCGCATTGTCTTCCGCCGCGCGGTACAGTGAATACATCTCGTCGGACGCGATGAAACAGGTCTCCTTATCGTCGAAATGTCCCTGCTTGAAGAGACCGGCGCGGGTCATCTCCTTCAGCTCCTTCTTGACTTTTTCCTCTGAAAGCCCGGTCATCTTCGCGATGTCGGTTATATTGGCGTACCCGTTCACAGAGAGGATCTTCCTGTACTCCTTATAGTGGGCCGCAGCTTCTCTCCCTTTCCTGCCGAAGTATGTCATCGCGCCAAAACCTGCCGTCATTGCAAGGAAAAAGGTCGTGGCGATCACGCCGCCGGTCGGCGGTACGCCCTGCGCGATGGCGTCCGAAACAGTTCCCGCCAGAGACAGTATACCAAGAAGGCCGTTGAAGCCGGTGAACGCGATACCCGTGCCGAACATGATGTTGCTGCCGACCGCGTTGCTCACCTTCCTAAAGAACGGCGTCTCGTCCGACAGCGGATTTGCCGCTCTTTTTGGCGTCGTCCGTCTCTGCCCGTAGGAGGACTGGTTCGAGTAGCCGCTCTGACGCGTATAGGCGCGCGGGTTGTTCTGATACGTTCCCTGGAACGCGTTGCCGCGGTTCCCCATGCTGCCGCCGTTGTACGATGAGCGCCCGCCTGCTTTGCCTCCTTCATCTCTCCATCTGTTGCCGGTCGACTTTTTCTGATCAAGCGGCTCGACAACATCCCTGATGCGGTCTGACATATTCTTAAAATTACCTGTGCTGACCGCCTCGTCGACGATATCCAGCGCTTCGTCGATCCCGCCAAAAATATCATCATATATGCTCATTGTTCTCTCCTGCTCAAGTTACGAAAAAAGCGTTTTCAATATTGTGCCCCAGTCCGTCACAAGAAACGCAAGCGACGGAGAAATTTCCGCCCAGTTCAAATAAAAACATGCTATACCCGCGAAAATAAGAATGTTTCCGAGCACCTTCCCCTTCGTGATGGGTTCTCTGAAGAACAGATAACTCAGGACGACGACCCAGATATTACCGATCGACTCCATGATCGGACCGTTCTTATACTGAACGCCGCGGCCGTAGGCGAAGATCGACAGGAACATTCCGACGAACATGAGGCCGTAGCCGCAGATCACTTTCAGGTTCAGATATTCTTTAATAAAATTATCGTGCGGCTCCATCGCGCTCTTTTTCAGCAGCACCTGTGCGAAGGCCGCCACTGTCGCTCCGAGCGCGATCAGAAGTATCCACGGATTAAAACCATTACTCAGCATCTTTGTTCACCAGCAGTATTCCAAGGAAAATGAATATGACTCCGATCGTATTGGCCGGCGTGATCTTCTCTTTGAAAAGGATCACTGCCCAGAGCGTCGACCAGAAGATGGCAAACGCCCTGTTCGCATACGCGACAGACAGGTCGACACGTTTTATGATCTGCTGCCAGAATATCGCGTACAATCCAAGAGCGGCGACCTCAAGACCGACCCAGAAAAGCCACATAAAGGAAAATGCCGGATAAAAAGATGTCATTTTCGAACAGATGCTGGAACCTGTATACAGTATGACCCCCATCTGTATCACAACGAGCATCAGAAAAGTGATGCGCTGACTGCTTTTACCTTCACTGTGATCCTGCATTCCGTTCCTTTCTTTCGGGCAGACTCACCTCTGCCCCTCTTCAGACATTTCAACGTTTATCATATCATATTTTAAAAAAAAGAAAAATACTTACTCGCATGTTAAAAAAATATGATACACTAGGAAAAGGGCGCAAAACCCTGTGTTAGAATATTTATTTAAAAGGAGAAGGGGATCATGGACGAAATGAACACCACCATGGACACTCTGGATATCGCAGCGGAGGCAGCCGCTCCGGTCGAAACCATGGAGCAGTATGCAAATGAGCTTGACGCCACGATGCGCACGATCAACGTTGGCGATATCTTAGATGGCACCGTTGTTGGCATCACCGACACAGAGGTGACTGTCGATCTGCAGTATGCGGCGGAAGGTATCATCCGCACGCAGGATTATTCCAGCGAGCCTGGATTCTCCGTCAAGGAGAATGTCAAGCCGGGCGACGAGATCAAGGCCGTAGTCAAGAAGCTTGACGACGGAAACGGAAACATTCTTCTGTCCCGCAAGGAAGCGACAGAGGTCATTGCATGGGATAACCTGAAGAAGATGATGGAAGATGCGGCTACCAAGGTCGTCACTGTCAAGGAAGCCGTCAAGGGCGGCGTTGTCACATATATCGACGGTATCCGCGCATTTATTCCGGCATCCAGACTTTCTCTTTCCTACGTCGAAGATCTTACAACATTCGTAGGCAAAGAAATCCCGGTCCGTATCATCGAAGCTTCCAAAGAAGGCAGAAAGCTCGTCCTCAGCGCAAGAGAAGCCCTGCAGGAGAAGCGCGAAGCCGAGAAGGCTGAACGCATCAACAATATCCAGGTCGGTCTTGTCACAGAAGGCACAGTCGCTTCGCTTCAGTCCTACGGCGCATTTGTATCGCTCGGCGACGGTATTGACGGTCTCGTTCATATCTCCCAGATCACGAACACAAAGCGCGTAAAGCATCCGAAGGAAGTCCTCTCTGTCGGTGACAAGGTCAAGGTCAAAGTCACTCAGGTCAAGGACGGCAAGATCTCTCTTTCCATGAAGGCTCTCGAGGAGAAGCCGGAAGCGGCTCCGACACCGGTCCGCGAAGAGAAGGTCGTGATCCCGAAGGCTGAGAAGCTTTCCACAAGCCTCGGCGATCTGCTGAAAGGCATTAAGCTCAACTAAATCAAATCATTGCCAAAGGGGCTGTCGCATTAGACGGCGCCGCCGCGTAAGATGGAAGACATTTGCAAATAACGTCTGCCATCTTAAGCGGCGGACCGCCTTCATGCGACAGCCCCCTATTCGTTCATCAGTATTCCAGTCTTTTGATCTCCAGATAGTCGTAAATCTCCCGCGCGAAAGCCGCCACACGGTCCGGAAGAATACAGGGCACGAGCTCCGTGACCTGACCTCCCAGAAGCTCCTTATGTGTCAGCTTAAGGCGCATTCTCTCCACCGGATTCAGATCCTTCGGACTGTATTCCCCGCCGAAGCTCTCGACAACGACCGAAGCGTTGCGAAGCTCCAGCGAAAAGTTATCCCGAAGAAGCTGCGGCGCCTCGGCGATGATCGCGTTGCAGATGAACACTCCCTTTATCTTCGGCCTTATAACTTCCCAGTATTCATTCAGCCAGTTCTTCAGCGGCTTCAGAATTCTTCCGAAATAGATACCGCTTCCGAATAATATGATATCGTAGTCTGACGGATCAGGACTCGTCTCTCCGAGGTCACAAAGAACAGATCCCTTAAAATGCCGCGCAAGCATGGCCGCCGCCTTCGCGGTCGAGCCAGTCCTGGTGGCATAGACGATTAATACCCTCATTATCGTACCCCCTACTCCTATTTAGACCCTCCCCAGAGTCTAAGTATGCGGAGCCCTTCAACTCTCCGCATACCGTTTTTTCAAATGTATTACTCGAGACTCGGCATTCCCGGTCTGCCGTGGCAGTTCTTGTATTTCTTTCCGCTGCCGCACGGGCACTTGTCGTTCGGATAGATTTTCTTCTTCTGACGGACGACCGGTTTCTTTTCCAGAGATTCGTCCTTGTTGGTCGCGATCGGCTTCGCCTGTTCCTCGCGCTCCGCCTTCTGCTCGACGCGGACATGATACATCAGACGAACCGTCTCCTCCTGGATATTGTTATTCATCTCCTCGAACATGTCAAAACCGATCATGCGGTACTCGACCTTCGGATCCTGCTGGCCGTAGGCCGCAAGACCGATGCCCTGGCGGAGCTGTTCCATATCGTCGATGTGGTTCATCCATCTCGCGTCGACGACCTTGAGGAGGACCACGCGCTCAAGTTCGCGCATCTTCTCAACATCCGGGAACTCTGCCTCTTTGGCCACATAGAGCTTTCCGGCTTCTTCTTTCAGCATCTGCTTGATCTGGGCCTTGCTCTTTCCGCGGACAGTGTCCACCGTCAGCTTTCTGACCGGTATGATCGGCCGCAGGGCCTGGTTGAGCTCCGTGAGGTTCTCCGCCTGGTCTACCGGATCCAGATCGTCGTTGATGCACATATCGACCATGCGGCCGACAACGTCATCCGTCATCTGGAAGATGACATCGCGCATGCTCTCGCCGTCAAGTACGCGCTTTCTCTCCGCGTAGATGATCTCTCTCTGGTCGTTGTTGACACGGTCGAATTCGAGAAGATTCTTACGAATACCAAAGTTGTTGCCCTCGATCTTCATCTGGGCTTTCTCGATCGCCGAACTCAGCATCTTATGTTCGATCTGCTCGTTCTCCGGAACGCCGAGCGCTTCGAACGCGGACATGAGCCGCTCGGAGCCGAACAGTCTCATCAGGTCGTCCTCGAGCGAAATGTAGAATCTGGATTCGCCCGGGTCTCCCTGTCGGCCGGAACGGCCGCGCAGCTGATTGTCGATACGGCGGGACTCATGCCGCTCGGTGCCGACGATGCGCAGACCGCCTGCAGCCCTCGAGATATCGTCCAGCTTGATGTCGGTACCACGGCCGGCCATGTTCGTCGCGATTGTGACCGCGCCCGCCTCGCCGGCATGCGCGACGATCTCAGCTTCCTGCTCATGGTACTTTGCGTTCAGGACCGTGTGCGGGATTCCCTCGCGCTTTAAGAGCCTTGAAACATGCTCGGAGACATCGATCGTGATCGTGCCGACAAGGACCGGCTGCCTCCTTGCATAGGATTCCTTGACCGCCTCGATGACAGCATGATATTTTTCTTTCTTTGTCTTAAATACCGCGTCCTCATAATCCTGTCTTCTGACCGGCTCATTAGTCGGGATACAGACGACGTCCATACCGTAAATATCGCGGAATTCCTGCTCTTCGGTCTGAGCCGTACCGGTCATACCGCATTTCTTTTCGAACTTGTTGAAGAAGTTCTGGAAGGTGATAGTCGCAAGAGTTCTGCTCTCCTGCTTGACTTTGACATGCTCTTTGGCTTCGATCGCCTGATGCAGACCATCCGAATAACGGCGGCCGGGCATGATACGACCGGTAAAGTCGTCGACAATGAGGACCTGATCGTCCTTGACGACATAGTCCTGATCGCGGTGCATCAGATAGTTGGCCCTCAGAGCGAGATCGATATTGTGCTGGATCTCAAGGTTCCCGGCGTCGGAGAGATTGTCGATATGGAAAAACTCCTCGACTTTGCGGACGCCGTCTTCTGTCAGGGTGACGATCTTGTCCTTTTCATTGACAATGAAATCGCCGGTCTCAACGATCTCCTCACCCATGATCGCAGCCATCTTTGTCATCTCACCGGACGCCTCGCCGCGCCGCAGCTGATGAGCCAGAATATCGCAGACCTCGTAGATCTTTGTCGACTTTCCGCTCTGTCCGGAAATAATGAGAGGCGTTCTCGCCTCGTCAATAAGGACCGAGTCGACCTCGTCGATGATGGCGTAATGGAGCCCGCGCTGTACGAGCTGCTCCTTGTAAATGACCATGTTGTCGCGGAGATAGTCGAAACCAAGCTCGTTGTTGGTAATATACGTGATGTCGCAGTTGTACATTTCACGGCGCTCGTCCGCCTTCATCGGCTGAAGGACGCAGCCGCATGTAAGGCCGAGGAAACGGTGGACTTCACCCATCCACTCCGCGTCACGATGCGCAAGATAATCATTGACGGTGACGACGCAGACGCCCTTTCCCTCCAGCGCGTTAAGGTAAGCGGGAAGCGTACATACAAGGGTCTTGCCTTCACCTGTTTTCATTTCGGCGATACGTCCCTGATGGAGGATAACGCCGCCCTGAAGCTGCACACGGAAGTGCTCCATTCCGAGGACACGGCGGGCCGCCTCACGGCAGACCGCATACGCTTCCGGAAGAATATCGTCGAGCGTCTGGCCGTTTCGAAGGCGCTCCTTGAACTCCGGCGTCTTCGCCTTCAGTTCCTCATCGCTGAGTTCGATCATCTGCGGGCGGTAGGACTCGATCTTCTTTACGATCGGCTCCACGCGCTTCAGCTCTCTGTCACTGTGTGTACCGAAAATCTTTTCAAATATATTCATTAAGTGTAACTCCTTAAGTAACGCCGGTCACGGCCCGATCAGGGCGCCGCGTAAAGACCGGCTTTCATTATGCTTCTGTCTGATAGGCCGCAAGAGCAGTCTGCGGCTTTCGCACTCAAAACTCAACGCATAAAGTATAGCACGCAAAAAGTATTTAAACAATGAAAAAAGAGCTGCCGGCCCAATAAGACCGACAGCCCCGCCCGTATTCCAGTTATGATGTGATCAGATATCCGGTTCGATTAATCCGTAAGTGCCTCCCTTTCTCTTGTAGACCACGCAGGTCTGGTCGCTCTCCGCGTTCACGAAAACGAAGAAATTATGTCCGAGCAGCTCCATCTGGATGCAGGCGTCTTCCGGGTACATCGGCTTCATGTCGAAGCTCTTCGTACGGATGATCCTGACTTCATCATCCAGCTCGTAGTCGTGCTCGATATACGATTTCTGGAAGTTCTCAGCATTCTGATGTTTGTCGATCAATTTTTTCTTATACTTCTTGAGCTGACGTTCAATCACCTCGGCAGCGAGGTCGATGGAAACATACATGTCATTCGACACCTGCTCACTGCGGATCACACTGCCTTTTACAGGTACTGTGACTTCCGCCTTCTGACGATCTTTCTCAAGGGACAAGGTCACGATGCACTTTGTCTCCGGAGAGAAGTATCTGTCAAGCTTTCCAAGTCTCTGCTCGACTGCAGCATAAAGAGTATCTGTTACCTCTACATTCTTACCGCTGATCACAAATTTCATATAGTCACATCCTTTACGGTTTACTCGGAGAAATGATATCTCCTGAACCAAATTATAACATTTGTGATGTGCATTTTCAAGAGTTCCGACAATTTAGCGGGAAATATCATTTTTTGCAAATATTAACGACATCCTCGTAAGAAAGCTGCCCTCCGTAGATGTCAAGTGCAGATCCCACTGTCGCATGGATACGGCCGTTACCTGCCGCGCGAAGCTTCATGAGGTCCTCCGCAGAGCGGATCCCTCCCGCATATGTAATCGGAAAATCCTTCATCCCGGCAAGAAGCCGCACAAGCTCTGTATCGAGCCCGCTGCCTTTTCCCTCGACGTCGATGCCGTGAACGAGGTATTCGTCGCAGTGCCGTGAGAGCGTCTCAAGCAGTTCCTCGTCAAGTACCGTGTCCGTGAATTTCTGCCAGCGGTCGGTACATATATAATATCTGCCGTCTTTTTTTCTGCAGGAAAGATCCAGCACCAAATGTTCTTTCCCGACTGCGGCCTCGATCTTCCTCAGATTATCCCAGGAGATCTGCCCGTCCGCAAAGACATAGGACGTCACGATGACATGACTTGCGCCGGCCCGAAGAAAATCCGCGGCGTTGTCGTCTCGGATCCCGCCGCCGGCCATAAGGCCTCCCGGATAGGCGGCGAGGGCTTCCATCGCCATCGCAAGCGTATCACTGTAGTATGGCGATGTCCGGGCGTTCAGAAGGATCACATGTCCCCCGGTCAGCCCGTCACGCCGAAAGAGCTCCGCATAATATGCTGAGCTCTTTTCGCTGACATAGTTCTCGCGCGCGTAGTCTCCCTCGTCCGTGAGGGAACTGCCCACGATCTGTTTTACTTTTCCGTTGTGAATGTCAATACAGGGGCGGAACTGCATATCGTTTACCCAAGGACATCCGCCATGTTGTAGAGGCCCGGTCCTCTGCCGACAAGGAATTTCGCGGCCGCAACGGCGCCCTTGGCGAAAATAGCGCGGGAGTAGGCTGTGTGTGTGAACGTAATGACCTCGTCCTGGCCTGCGAATATGACATCATGAACGCCGACGATCGTACCGCCCCGCACGGAGGAGATACCAATCTCTTTCGCGTCGCGCTTTTCATGCTTGACGCTCCGGTCATAGACGTAATGATACTTTCCGCCCGTGCCTTCGTTGATGGCGTCAGCCAGCATTGCCGCCGTGCCGCTCGGGGCGTCGATTTTTCTCTTATGGTGCTGCTCAACGATCTCCGGATCGAAGCCCGCGTCCGTCAGAGTCTTCGACACTTCACGAAGAAGCTTCAGGATGAGATTGACGCCGATCGACATATTGCCGGAGCGAAGGATCGCGATCTCACCGGAGGCAGCGCCAACATTTGCGATCTGCTCTTCAGAAAGACCGGTCGTGCACAGAACGATCGGAATATTCCGCTCCACGCCGTAGTTCAAAAGGACATCAATAGCCCTGGCTGTGGAAAAGTCGATGATCACGTCTGCCGGGACCTGGCAGTCCGCGGCGCTCGTAAATACAGGATACTCCCGGTTATGCAGGTCCACCGCGTCGATGCCGGCGACGATTTCCATATCCGGTTCCGCCGCGATGATATCCGTGACGACCTGTCCCATGTGGCCGCTGCAGCCATGTAATATAACACTTATCATATTCTCTCTCCTTGTTTACTTAAGACATCCGGGCGATTGCGAAACTCAGTGCGAAGAAGCAGTTGGAATGCTCATACAGTTCATCAAAAGCACACAGTTTCGTAATTACTTATTAAGGCAGCCGAAATCGATCATCGCCTGACGAAGGATCTCTTTGTGAGCCGGCTCCATCTCAGTGAGCGGGAGACGCGGATTTCCGACGTTCCATCCCTGCATATTGAGAGCCGCCTTGACCGGGATCGGGTTGACTTCACAAAACAGAGCTGAGATCAGCGGAACAGCGCGAAGCTGGATCTTTGCCGCTTCCGCGAAGTTGCCGTCAAGGCAGTACTGGACCATGTCGTGCGTTTCACGCGGGGCTACATTTGCAAGCACCGAGATAACGCCGACGCAAGTCGGAGGCCAAGCGG
>JAZRKZ010000475.1:0-6076 GCA_045646565.1 Lachnospiraceae bacterium | reverse complement strand
ATGGCGCTGAGTGCGCAGATTAATGAAGAGGCGAATCGGTATTTGCAAAGTCTCCCCGCGGATGCAACCGATTACGATAAAGTAAAGGCGGCGTATGAATTTGTTATCAACAATGTATCTTACAAAGCCGATGCCGAGCAGAGCCAGAATATCCAGAGCTCAATGATCAACCATGTCAGTGTCTGCGCGGGGTATTCGAAAGAAGTGCAGTATCTGCTGCGTAGTGCCAGCCTTGAGTGTTCGTATATTACCGGTACCGTCATTCGGAACGGCGTCTCGGAGCCCCATGCGTGGAACCTTGTCAGGATAGATGACACCTATACCTATGTCGATGCGACCTGGGGAGATCCCAGCTATGTGATGGACGAGGAGGCGGCCCGGGAGCTGCCGGATATTTCTTATAATTATCTGTGCCTCACCACCGAGGAGATGGAGAGGACCGGTCATGTGGCGGATGTGGACTACGCTCTGCCGGAATGTACGTCCAATGCGTACGATTACTATATCCGCAGCGGCAGATATTACGAGCACTGTGACAGCAACGCGATCCGGATGCAAATACGGTACGCCGTCGATAATAATATCTCAGACGTCCATATGAAATTTGCGTCGCTCGAGGACTATTATGAGGCGAAAATGGAGATATTTGACGGCGGGATCCTGTCCGAGGAGCTTCAGAACAGGATGAAGTGGGACGGACTGTCGACGATCATGTATTATCCGCTTACCAATGATGAACTTCGGACGATCGAGATTCTCTGGTAAATGGGTGAGGGAGCCGGATGGAAAGAAGACGGAGGCGTTCTTGATCAAAACATAAAAAGGGATGTGAAAAAACGTTAATTCGTTTCTTCACATCCCTTTTTCATCCGGAAAGTTATTTCATCGGAAAAAACGCATGACGCCGATGACCTTGCCCAGTATCTGCAGATCGCTTTCGACTATGATCGGGTCCATTGTGTCGTTTTCCGGCTGAAGTCGTATGTAGCCGTTCTCACGGTAAAATGTTTTCACGGTGGCGGAGTCCTCCACGAGCGCAACGACCATATCGCCGTTCTTCGCATCGCTCTGGCTGGCGACAAGAACATCGTCGCCGTCCAGGATACCGGCGTTGATCATGCTCTCGCCCTTGACCCTCAGCATGAAAGTCTGTTGGTTCGGGAGATATTCTGCCGGAACGGGGAAGTAGGATTCTATGTTCTCGACTGCGAGGAGGGGCTGACCTGCGGCTACCGTTCCGACCAGCGGAACATTGACCAGCTCGCGGCGCACGGCATTGAAGCTCTCATCAACGACTTCGATTGCGCGCGGTTTTGTCGGATCCTTGCGAATATAGCCGTTCTTCTCCAGCGCTTCAAGGTGAGCGTGGACGGAAGAAGTGGATTTCAGGTGAACCGCTTCGCAGATATCTCTGACGGCCGGCGGATAACCCCTGTTGATGATCTCACTTTTGATATAATCAAGGATTTCCTGTTGTTTTTTGCTGATATTACCGTAGCCCATAAACTACCTCCTCATCATCGATCTCATTCTGCAAACTGTGCGGGAATCTGGATATACCCCCATCGTCCCGGTTCAGGTATTAAGCATAGTATAGCATAAACGGAAATACATTGCAAACAGGTATTCGGAAAATATGTTCGAAAAATATGTTCGAAAGCGTTGACAAACGCGCGTTCGTTTGATACTATACATATAGAACAAATGTTTCGAACAAACTTTCCTGTAGACGCAACGGGAAGTTGTTAAGAGGGGGTATCATGACTGCCGAACGTACCAGATATATGTATAGTAAAGTTTATATGGATCCGGACCGCTATTACAAGCCGGAAAGGAGAGCAGCAAGGAGGAGAGTCACGAAAGCCGAGCGCCTTGCGCAGCGGAGAAGAGCCCACGCAAAAAGAGTGGCTGCATTCTTACTGACGCTCGTGATCATGACAGCGGTTGGTCTTTTCGTAGGCATCAAGCTGACGACAACATCAGCCAGCGCAGGAACAAGAGCACCGCGCCAGAAGTATTATAAAGAATATCAGATCGAGAAGGGCGATACACTTTGGAGCATCGCTGAAGATGAAATGGGCCCTGGCTGGAGTGATATTCGGGAGTATATCTATGAGGTCGAAGTACTGAACGGTATCGAGGGAGATCATCTGACAGCAGGAAACTATCTGCAGCTTCCGTATTACGAATAAACTTTCCGTATCGCGAATGAACCTTCCGCATCACGAATGAGCCTTCCGCATCTCGAATGAGCCTTCCGTATCACGAATGAGCCGGACGACACCTGTAACGGACATGAGAGTGTGGTAAGACATATCTGTGTCCCCCAAATTAAGTTGTGTTTCATCGGGGTATAAACCTGCCCATCCTGTTACCCGATGTTACAGCATACATCCTATAATAAGCCGGAATGGCAGCCCCGCATGAAAATCCCTATTCATGCGGGGGTTTTTTTGTTGTTTGTTTTTGACCAATCTTTTCGCAAAACGCGAGTTTAACGAAAAGATGGATGCGCTTTTTGAGGAGATGTGCTATAATGTGATGAGCAATCCATCTGTTTTGTTGAACTCGGGGCTTTTTTGGGTTGTCACATGTATGATATTCTGATTCGCAACAAAACGCACTGGAAAGCGTCGCTCAAGTCGCTTTTTTCTCTCGATATTTTTGTTCGTCTACGTCGAAAGCAACGGATACTCTTATTTTCGTAATTATAGTTGCCTTTGAAAACCGGTTGGCAACTAGATTTGCTGATAATCAGATTTTAGTTGCTTTTGAAAAACGCAAAGGCAACTGATCAAACGATTATGCGCGACTTTGTTGCCTTTTGTCTTAAAAGGCAACTATTTGATGAAAAAAAGGCAACTTTGCCGCTCCGAATTTTAAAATCTGCAGCCGCCCAGTAGTATGGCAATCTCAATCTATTCGACGACCCAATATTGCGTCTGACACCGGGCAGCTGCTCGATGACCCAATATTGCGTCTGACATCGCGGCAGCTGCTCGATGATCAAATATTGCGTCAAACATCGCGGCAGCTGCTCGACGACCAAATATCGCGTCTGACACCGGGCAGCTGCTCGATGACCAAATATCGCGTCTAATACCGGGCAGCTGCCCGGCAACTATTCAAAAATCATGGAGGTTCTTATGGCTGAAAAACGCATCACATACAGTCAGCAGGTCGACCAGAAAAACATCATGCTTCTTCGTGAAGTCCTGTCCGCTCTGCCGGAATATGTCAGGGATTTTTTCCGCTCGATCGACGCCAGCTCCGAGACCCGCACAAGGATTTCCTATGCGTACGATCTGCGGGTCTTTTTTGAGTTCCTTAAATCCCGGAATCCTCTCTATAAGAATTATGATCTCCGGGATTTTACGCTCGAGGACCTCGACCGCGTGAACGCCAGAGATATTGAGGAATACATGGAATACCTGAAACTCTATAATTCGCCCGAAGAACGCGGAACCGCGTCCGGGCTGAACACCAATGGGCAGCTCGGCATAAAACGCAAATTATCGGCTCTGAGGAGCTTCTACGGCTATCTTTTCCGCAACCAGATGATCAAAACGAATCCTACGGTCCTCGTTGAAATGCCGAAAATCCATGAAAGAACAATTGTTCGACTGGACGCGGATGAAGTGGCCATCCTGCTTGACTATGTCGAGAACTGCGGCAAGACGCTCTCGGGCAAGGCTCTCGCCTATTATAACAAGACGAGGGAGCGTGATATTGCGCTCATCACTCTCCTGCTCGGCACCGGGATCCGTGTTTCCGAGTGTGTGGGTCTCGATATCGAGGATATCGATTTCCGCAATAATGGAATCCGGATCGTCCGGAAAGGCGGCAACGAGGCAGTCGTGTATTTCGGCGATGAGGTCGAAAAAGCTCTGAAGAATTATCTCGAGGTCAGAAAGGGAATCATGCCCTGTCTGGGTCATGAACACGCACTCTTCTATTCGACGCAGAAACGTCGCATGACAGTCCGCTCTGTTGAAAATCTGGTCGAAAAGTATGCTTCTTGTGTCACTATCAAAAAAATAACTCCGCATAAACTGCGGAGCACATACGGCACAGCCCTCTACAGAGAGACCGGCGATATCTATCTTGTGGCCGATGTTCTCGGCCACAAGGATGTCAATACAACGAGACGCCACTACGCCGCCATGGATGATGAGCGTCGGCGCAGGGCTGCGGGCGCGGTGAGGCTCAGGGAGGAGGGATCATAAGCGCTTCTTTATAATATCGATGCTGCCGTCATCATTGAAATCGATCAGCATATAGGTCTGCGTCTTCCATTCCGCCCATCCCTTCAATGCTCCCGGGTTCAGGAACAGGATGCCTTCCTCTTCCTTCTCAAAGTACTGATGGGTATGACCAAAGACAACAAGATCGCACTTCTGCTTCTTCGCCTCATGAAGGATCATCTTAAGACGCGGAACACCGTAGAGATGGCCGTGTGTCAGGAGCATGCGGTGCTCTCCCTCCGTTATGACCAGTTCGTCGGGGAGCTCCCGCGAACGGTAATAATCGCAGTTGCCGCGGACTACGTAACAGGGAATATTTCCGGTCTCCTCCAGTAGTTCCGCTGTCTTCATCTCAATGTCGCCTGCGACAAGAACAGCGTCGACACCGCGTTCTCTATGGAAGATCTCTATAAAGTTTTCTAGATAGCCATGTATGTCGGAACAGGCAAGATATCTGCGCATATAAGTCACTCCTTAAGATAGTTACTTTTGATCGTTACACGGAGCCGGGATTTCCGGGAAAGGTTGAACGGCAAACTCTGTGCCGGAGAATACAGACAGTATAAAATGAGGCGAAAGGTCAAGTCAAGTTTCAGCGGTTATTGATCTGTATGGAAATGGGCACGGGGCTTTGAGGCACATTGAAAATTTCTTTAAAATATACGGTTTTCTGCAAAAGAACGGTGGAAACATCCGGAAAAAATGCTATAATTAGATAAAGTGTGCAGAAATCTTCCAGTATTTATAAAAAGATTGTTCAGTTTTACTGATTAGGGAAGAAAACTGACATGCTGCCTGATTTCACTCTAATTGAAGGGAGATAGCGTCATATGTTTATCAAATTTATTCTTGCATTGCTGCCCATCATATGGCTGATTGTAGCAATGAGTATCCTGAAATTCCCAGGATACAGAGCCTGCATGATTGCGCTTGCTATTACAATCGTGCTGGCGATTGCCGGATGGCATCTCAGCGTCATTAATACCGCTACGGCGGCTCTGGAAGGCATTTGCAACGCGTTGTGGCCGATCATTATTGTTATTCTTGCAGCACTGTTCACGTACAACCTGACGCTTGAGACCGGCGCCATGGAAAAAATCAAAGCCATGCTCGCCGGCGTCTCCACCGATAAGCGCATTCTGATGCTTCTCATCGCCTTTGGTTTCGGCAACTTCATGGAAGGTATGGCCGGCTTCGGTACTGCTGTTGCTATCCCGGCGGGTATTCTTGTAGGTCTCGGATTTGATCCGCTCCTTTCCATCGTATCGTGCCTGATCATTAACTCTACGCCGACCGCTTTCGGTTCCGTCGGCGTTCCGACAACGACCATGGCCAACATCACCGGCATGGATGCTGTTTATATTTCGGGCCATGTCGCCCTGATCCAGCTGGTCGTCTCCTTTATCATTCCGTTCGTCGCAGTCATCGTGATCGGCGGCGGCGTGAAAGCCCTGAAGGGACTTGTCCCGTTCATCCTGATCGCGGATATCACGTTCCTTATTCCGCAGTTCATCGCTGCCAAGATCATCGGCCCGGACCTTCCGAATATCCTGGGCGCGATCGTATCGATGGTCGCCATGATCATTGCCGCCAAGAAGCTTCCGATGAAGAAATATCCGGAATATGAGGTCGAATCCAGCGGAAGCGGACTCAGTATGACGCTGGGAGAAGCCGCGGTCGCATGGTCGCCGTTCATCCTGATCTTCTTCTTCCTGCTTCTTTCCTCCACGCTGGTCCCGTTCATTCACGATCCGCTGGCATCGATCAACTCCAAGATTTCGTTCTATGCGGGTGAGAATCCGGCGACGCTGACCTTCTACTGGATCAACACA
>JAZRKZ010000474.1:0-2482 GCA_045646565.1 Lachnospiraceae bacterium | reverse complement strand
TATGGATCACGGCCAGACCGTTGCAGTTATTCTTCACAGACCGAACACCGTCCGGACTACCTCCACGATCCCGTCATGGTCATTGTCCGCGACCACCAGGTCGCAGATTTCCTTCACCTCCGGGGTCGCATTCTTCATCGCGACTGCGTAACCGGCACAGCCGAGCACCTCAAGGTCGTTGTCCGCATCCCCGACGGCGACGCACTCCTCCGGAGTGATGTGCAAATGCTCACACAGCCGAATTAGTCCCGACGCCTTCGTCGTTCCTTTCGGCTGGACCTCAAGTGAGGTGGCTTCCGAATTCGTGAGCTGCACGTCTTCATTTGCCAGCTCGCGCCTTGAGGCCGCGCGATCCTCCCCGCTCCTGTGATACATGCAGATCTTCAGGATTTCATCAAGGTGATCCGTGATATAGGAATCGAAATCATCGGTGAGCATACAGACGCGTTCGAACATCGGCTGGTACACTTGCATCTGGAATTCCGGCATTTGACTGATCTTCCACGGCTCAGCGACAGTTCCGCTTATAGTGTGGAGATGGAACATGCCGTCTGCTTTGCGGATGACTTCCAGAGCCCGCCGGATGCTGCGCTCCTTAAGTGTTATCGTGTAAATCGGGTGCTCATAATCCCGTGTGTCATACAATATGGTCCCGCCGTTCAGGATTGCATAGTGCACTCCGCCAAGCTGCTCGTCGTACTCGCGAACTTCCGCCACGTTACGCCCGGTGCACAGCGCGACTTCCACCCCTGTCTCCGAAAGCCTGGCCAGCCATGCGGCTGTTTCATCTGATATTTTCTTTTTTGAATTCAGCAGGGTCCCGTCCATGTCGAGGGCCAGCATTTTATATTTTGCCATGAGTTTTTCCCCCCCGTGTGCTCTGTGCGATCCAATCCGCCGCTTAGCCATATCTCATTTCTAAACTGTCTCCCGCGTAGATTCGCTCACACCTTACAGTGTGCCGCTTTCCGCTCCCAAGCTGTCCGGGCAGACTCTATGCCGACATTGAAATTACACTCATAATATCAGAAATTAAAGCCGAGGTAAATGTGCAAATGCCTCACACCAGCCAGCGCACCACGCCCTTCAACGAAACAGTGCACTTGCCTTCAGAAATGCCGATCGGTATATCATCCTCGAACGAATACTCACGCGGATCCGCTGTTTCCCCGAAGATATATACCGTCACCTTCTTTTTTACAGGATCAAGGATCCAGTACTCGCGCACGCCGGCATTAAAATACTTGTTAAGTTTAATGATCAGATCCCGGTTGGATGAGGAAGGAGACAGGACTTCCGCCACAAAATCCGGAGCGCCGACCATCCTCTTGACAGTGTTTCTTTCCGGATCACAGTTGACGATAACATCCGGCTGCACGATTGTACGGTCATCCTTATCGAGCTGCACGTCAATCGGAGAAATGTAGGGCCGACACGGGTAGTCATGCTCCTCAATGCACTGCATAAGTTTATGGTACAGATATCCCGCCACCTCCTGATGGTTGGACGTCGGCGCAGCCATATCATAGAGAACGCCGTCAATCAGCTCATATCTCTGATCGTCCGGAAGCGCCAGATAATCATCAAGCGTGTACTCGCCCTGTCTTTTTCCTAATTTTCCGACGTCAGGAGAGAGTGCGGAACTTCCGTATGCATAAGCCGGCTCCCTGACAATCTGCCTTTCTGACGGTCCAGTAGCATAAGTGCCGCCCTGTTCACGTTTTTTATCCGCTGTCAGGACTTTCTCAAGGCGGGTAAGTGTTTCTCTTCTGGGACTTGTTGTCGAGCCGGAAAAGATTTTCTGCACTGTCCCAAGGGGCACGCCGGAGAGCTGCGAGATCTCCCGGCAGGAGTATTTCAGTTCTTCCTTCCTTCTTTTTAATTCATCAACACCGATCATTGCAAGGCTCCTTTCATAATTGCGCAGGAGTGGCACCTGCTATGTTTCCCTGATATGCTTTGCCCTTCCAATTTCTGCGGATATTCATTTGCAGCTTATTTTTCAAGTCTCGCTTTGTTTGTTACCCGCCGCCTAAAGAGGCGGGGTCATCTCACACTGAGATATAACCAATTATAACCCATTTTCAACCCATTTTCAACAGAATTAGACCAATTATTCCCCATAATTTGGAGCGGTTATGGCTATTCTTGGATTTAAACGTCAAAAATATGCATTTGGAAGCCAGGCACCAAAACATCGGAAATAAGCACCCGGGTGCCAGATACCCAGCTGCTCATCGTCTGATAAAAGAAAAACAAAGCCACTGAATACAGTCGGCACCTGCTCGTATCCATGCCGTATTCAGTGGCTCATAGGCTCTCGTATCAGCCCCTATTTATTTCAAATCTATTCCGTAAATCTCACAGTCTCTTGTGCCAAGGACCAGACGACTGTTATAGACAGCGGGCGACGCCTCGACGCTCGCGGTCGGAAGCTGGATCTCAGCCTGCACTTCGCCGGTCAGACCATCGAGCATGAAGC
>JAZRKZ010000473.1:0-5979 GCA_045646565.1 Lachnospiraceae bacterium | reverse complement strand
CAGGAACACGTTGCGGCCGTGGTCCATGAACATGGACGGGGGTGTGATCCCGAACGTCTTCTGATAAGTTCCCGCGGAGACATGAATGAGGTCAACGTACGGCTCGACCAGCTTGGCGATCTCTATTCCTTCCTCGATTCCGTAGCCCTCGTCGACGAACTCAGCGCCGCTCATGCGGAACTCGATCGGGAAGAACGGTCCGACCGCTTCGCGGATCGCTTTCAGGACTTCGATTGCAAATCTGACCCTGTTCTCAATCGTTCCCCCATACTCATCCTCTCTCTTGTTGAACATCGGGGACAGGAACTGGTTGATCAGCCATCCGTGACCGCCGTGTACCATCAGCATCTCAAATCCCGCTCTCTTCACAAGTCCGGCCACGTGAGCATAGGCACCGACGATCTCGTCAATCATATCCTTCGTGAGGGCTTTGACCTGAACGCCGTCAGCGCGCACTGTGTCCGACGGTCCCCACTGGCTCAGGGATTTCTGCTTGCTCTTGTCTGTCATATAGGTTCCGGCGAACATGCCCGAATGAGAGAGCTCGATCGACGGGATCGCGCCGTGGCGGCGGATCGCGTCAGCCGTATATGTCGCGGAGGCCAGAGAGTTCAGGATGCTCTCATCAAGATGGTATGCGTGGGAGCCGTCCGTCTTCGGGTGTACCATCAGCTCACTGACGGTGACGGCGCCGGCGCCGCCCTTTGCGCGGAGTTCATAGAAGGCGGTGGATTTGGGACCGATGCAGCCGTCATTTGCAATATCCGTGCCGCCCATGGGGGCTGAGAACATGCGGTTGCGGAAGGTCGTGCGTCCCAACGTGATCGGGGAACAGAGATGCGGGTACTTTCTTTCCATGGTCATACTCCTTCTTGTGGTCAAGTTTGTGTGTGGATGCATTTGTTTTGTTCGCTTTGTGTTTTGCTCGCCTTTGAGTTGAATTTGTTATTTCGGATGCGTTCGCCTTCTGGCCGGCTTTGTCTTTCCGGCTGCATGATTTCAATTTATCACTGCTGTCGCCGCGCTTCTTGTCTCATCCTGCTGAATTTGTTCTTATTTTGTCTAAAGCTGCCTGTTTCCGGCAGAGGCAGCTGATTCTGCTTAAATCTTAGATTTTGCTGCCCCCGCCGCTCATCCCATCATCCTTCACAAAGAGGCAGCCAATCCGCTCAAAATCCACGAATCGGCTGCCTAGATAGAGTGGTGATCAGGCGCGTCTTCCCATATAAAGGAGCTCCCCGTTCTCTGTCTTTGAGAACCTGCAGAAGAACTCATCATAAGCGATCCAGCTCTCCCTCGGATAGTTGGCGTGGGTCATGCCGGCCACACGACCGACGGTGAGCATGGGAACGCGGTTCCTGTTAAGATATACATAGTAGCTGATCTCGCCGCACACATAGGTGAGCGGTGTCTCATCAAGTTCATAGAGCCTGATCAGATTCCTGAGGAAAGCCGCAATCGGTGCTGTCACTTTAAACTCCATCTCTCCGTTCTCCGCATCCGCTACCAGCCAGTCACGGTCTCCGAACAGGAAGAGATACGGACCTGAGAAATTTTCTCTTCATTGATCTGCGACAGCTTGCAGACGGCACGTGGGAAATAGATTTCATCGGCGTGGGCATTTGCAAATGCCTCCCCGTCCGCGTCATTCTGCTTCTTCCAGTAGTCGCAAATGGCTGCATTTGCGCCTGTATTCTCACTCCAGCCCATCCAGACCGGGACCTGGACTTTTGCCGCGTTTATGGAAAGCTCGGTCTTGCCGGTGTTTTCGCTTCCGGCCAGGACACTTGCGTTCAGCATCGCCTGCTCGCAGAGGTCGCCGAAGCTTGCAAGTCCGGACCACTCGCTGCTCATTTTCATCACAGCCTGCTGGGCGATGACCGCGCCGTCACCGAAGCCCATGGCATAGATATTATCCTGCATTGTGACGTAAGCCTGGCCGGCCTGGATCTGCATATACACTTTATTCATGTAGTCAGCGTCCGCGCCGGTCATGTCCCAGGTCCCGTTCTTAGGAATGAGAACGTGCAGGAAAATTTTGTGTTCTTCCGCAAATGTCATCCAGAAGCTCTTCTCAAGCCACTCCGCTGCCGGTGCATCGGGACTGCCGGTGTAGCCATCGGAGTCATGAAGGAGCTCAGGCATGCGACCTGGACGAGGATGATGACGCCGACAGGATTTGCACCCATTGCCTTGCAGGCCAGAATAGCGATTGGGATGAAGATGATCATAACGGTGCGGTTCATCATGACCTGTGTGAGCAGGAACGGTACGATGAAGAATACGAAACCGATGAGATACGGGTTTGACAGCTTGTTCGCGAAATCAGCGAGGATACCGCCTACGACTTCACCGGCACCGGTCTCTGTCAGAGCGCCGCCCATTGCCAGGGCACCGACGAACAGGAAAGCCATCGGTCTCTCGCCCTGACAGAAGCAGGCCGGAATTACATCGACACTCTGCAGGGTATACTGCGCCTCGAGGAGGACCTCGCGCGGCAGATCGAGGATCTGCGAGGACTTAAGACCGGGACACTCAGGCTTGGCGGGACCCACTTTTTCGCTGCCTTTTCTGCTTTTTCCCACCAGAAAACTCAGGATATATAGAAAACAATTTGCTAATCTGATATAATACTTATAACCACTAGGCAGCTAGTCAAATTTACTTCTTCCCAGCTAAGACCTTCGGGTCTATAGTGATCCAATTTGACGATATCGCCATAGTGGTTTTTTATTCTTTATTCATTCACTAATGAGGGTAGTCAACATGAAGAGGCTCTACAAGAATTGTCTGTTCCAAAAACATATTCTGGTATCGGAAACCGGAGAAAATAATAATGCGTTCGAAGTAGTTTTTTCACTGGCTAATCTGTTCGGTATCCGCATAGTGTCAGGGGAAAAGCTGGCTGAAACAGATATGATTTCCTATGTATCTGAGCAGTTGGGGGAAAGTATTCCCGAACCATTCTACAGGGGCTTCCCGGAAAGCGTGCGGGCGCTCACAGAGGAGCAGCTGCTTTTTGATCAGATGCTCCATTATTTCAGAATGTATGGGATGGGAGATTTTTCTGAAGCAGGACACTCGATATTTGAAAAACAATTTGAAAGAACTGCGTTTAAGGAGAACATAAGAATTAAAGAGTTTTCAATATTGCCGGAAGCTGATGCGGACAAAAAGCTTGAACAGATCGTATCAGATCTTCTTGCCGGGACGCGTCCGTTAAGTGATCTGCAATATAGTCTGATCTGCCATTACATAGTCGATTATAACTACCTTCCCTCAAAGATTGCGTCAAAGAATACCGCAGTGCGTTTATTGCTGGACCTTCGCAATATTAATATCGCGCAACATCTTAAACTGTCTGATGTTATAAAGATCATCGAAGAACTGAACTATCGCTCTTATGATAATACTAACATCAAAAAATTAAATTTAAAAAATCGGGACAGGGTTTTTATAACATCTATTATTGATATCCTTACGAAATCGGATAAATGTGATATTGAAAACTGCTGCGAGAAGAAACATGTGTGGAACGGATTGCTGCACCACATTCATTATCGCGCGAAGACAGAGCAGGCAAAGGCCTTCGTTGATATTATTCGTGGAAAAAAGAATCTTTCCGCGTATTCTTCGTTCGAGAAAGCAATGGCATCAGGCGACGTTCGAGAAGCTGTTCTGTGCCTGAAAAAGCGAAAAGGACCTGGTGCAGTATTAAGAAATCTGAACTATCTGATCAGCAGGTGCGGCAGCGATGAAGATATTGACTTTGTTATAGATTGTCTGGACAGCAGGAATCTGATCCTTCTTATCCAGCTTTTGATACAGTATGCGCAATATAGGCTGGATGCAGAAGCCAGGACTTTTAAATTCACCAAGTATAATCGGCTGCGTGTTCACACTGAAACCGAAGAAGAATACACCAAGAGGCGTTCGCTTATCAGCACTGAACAAAGAGATAAGCTATCAAATACTCTGAATATATACTTGAAGCAGGCTTTAAAAGGACGTCTGGGAAAAGTATATATTGATCCCGATATGGCTGACTATGCTCTTCCACTTCAGGAAAATACTTCTCAGGGTGGATTCGGAGTGCTGCCGAAAGGCTCCAGGATACACATCGAAAACGCGAAAGTCATAAGAGCTTTCACATATTGGGAAAAGGTCGATGATATTGACCTTTCAGTCTTCGGAA
Organism: Lachnospiraceae bacterium; assembly: GCA_045646565.1. Classification (GTDB taxonomy): domain Bacteria; phylum Bacillota; class Clostridia; order Lachnospirales; family Lachnospiraceae; genus Chordicoccus. Next base: position 1,784 of record JAZRKZ010000473.1, on the reverse strand, counting down.
TTGACACACTTGGCAGACAGACAGAATTCTCCTGGCGAACTATGGCCGGGCGCAAGTCGGACGCCATTATTTTCTCGGGAGATCAAACATCCGGGTATTACGGCGGTTCCGAGTATTTTGATATCAATATCGAAAAGTTCAAAAAGAGAAATCCAAATATTCTGTATCTTATTTTCTGCGACAATGTCTTTTCCTACAGCACCTTTCAGAAATGTCTGTGCAAGGCCGGGTTTATGCTGAGGGATACCATGCTGTCCGGTCAAATCTTTGAACCAAAAACAGTTGAAAGCTCCTTCACCGTCAACTGTGACAGCCGGTTTGCTTATCTGTTTGGAATCGATTTGAAAAAAGATGATTTCGTGTGGCTTAATCTGGCGCGGGACAGCAGCGCGGCAGTTGCAGGTACAACATCCATGGCATTTCTGACGGATTATTTCCGGTTGACGGATATAATCAATCAGTATACTTTCTTTGAGATGATGGCGGAGGAAGTCGTTCCGAGCCCTGATGATGCTGAGGTAATTGTTACCGACAAGTCCGGGCCATATCCTGAAGGGGCGGAGATAATCCGCGAATATGATTTTGAGAAAATGATTGCTTTGATGAATTGATATTCTGAATTCGTAAAGAACCGCACTGCCGGGTGCGGTTCTTTTTATGCTCCTGATTTCTTTTCGGCAAAATTCATACGGACAGATTCCGCATTTGTTCGGCTACTGATCAAACGCGGTTTTAAGAAATAAGCATAGTGCGCAAAACCTTTCTTTTGCGCGCGGAAGGGGGATGTCATACGACATCCCCCTTCTATTCACGGTAAGTATGCAGCTATGACTGCAAATATCACTGCCGGAAACATATTTGCCACTGACAATGGTGCCGGCATCAATACGCATCCTGCTCTGCCAGGCGTTCCCGGCATTTCCGCAGATAGTAGCCATTATCGATATCTCCGTCAAGCCAGACAAGATAGGGCAGCGCTTCCTCATATCGCCCGGCCTTGTACAGCTCAACCGCCGACAAATATACCCTTCCTCTGGAATTCTTAAAATTTCCCATTTCCCGGAATGCCGCAGCGGACTGTTCGAACTCCCCGGCAGTGAAATGATTCGCCGCACGGTTGTATCTACTCAGGCGAATCGCGGTAACGGTGATCGTCACTGCGAGACAGATCAGCACCGCCGTCAGCACCGCCAGCCCAATCTTCCTCCGACGGGCCATCTTCGCTTCGAAACGCAGCTCCTCTTCCTTCAACACGGCAGACTCAGCCAGCCATCGCATCCGGCCGAGGCGGGTCCGGCAGGCAATATACTGTGCGTCGGCGTCCTGCCATCCGCGGATGGACCGATAGAGAAGCATAGCCTGTTCAAGGCTTTCTTCGGTGTCCTTCTCGAAAAGGCGCAGGGCCTGCTCGTAAATGTCGCTCTTTACTACATCCTGCTTCGCACTACTGACCATGTATTATCTCCCCCTTGCTAATATCGGTTCCTTTTATGGCTCAGGTCAGCCCTTATCACCCATGTGTGTCACCACATAGCAGACTTCAGAAGGCAATTATCAAGTGTGTTCACCGATAATCTTTTCCATCCAGATCATATTATACCATCGACCAAACTTGCAGGCACATTGGTGAAATTCTCCAACTGTGCGGAATCCAAGATTCCGGTGGAACTTTTCGCTGTCTCTTGACAGGTATTCATCTTCTATAACCGGATGTGCAATACACGCGTACATGTTACAAATTCCCTGCATTCTCAGACGTTCCTCCAGCGCTGCATAAAGCCTTC
>JAZRKZ010000472.1:0-8669 GCA_045646565.1 Lachnospiraceae bacterium | reverse complement strand
CATGACGGTCGAGGAGGCCGGCCGGTATGTGCGCCGGCAGATTTTTTCTGAAGTAATGGAAAACAAAGGGGCGCGAAAGATCGCGCTTGCCCACCACGAGGATGATCTCGCGGAAACGGTCCTTATGAACTGCTCCCGCGGGACGGGAATCGGCGGACTCGCGGCCCTGCGGCCGGTGCGGGGACCGTATATCAGACCGCTGCTTTGCGTATCGCGCTCTGACATTGAAGCCTGGCTTGGCAGCGAGGGGATCCGTTACTGCACGGATTCGACCAACGCGGATACAGCCTACACAAGGAATGCGGTCAGGAACATCATTCTGCCGCAGATGGAAGAGCATGTGAACCGCGCGGCCAAAAGACATCTGGCCGAGCTCTCCAGGGAAGCCCGGGAACTGACGGACTTCCTGGACAGAGAGTGCGCCGGGAGAAAGGAGCTTTACGTGTCATCTGACGGCGAAGGTTTTTTTATATCGGACCTTTGCGCCGTAAGGGAGAGCCGCTTTGTTGCGTCGCGGATCGTTCGCAGCGTCCTTTCGGAACTTGCGGGTACGCAGAAAGATATCACAAGGCGCCATGTGGAGGACGTTCTTTGTCTGATGGGAAAAGAATCCGGCAGGCAGCTGGATCTGCCCTATAAGATGTGGGCGGAAAGACGCGCGGGCGGGATCTTGTTATGTGTCAGAAAAGAACAGGAAAATACGGTCCTCCGGGAAGAGATCCTGACCGTTCCGGGCGTATACGAGGTCGAAGACGGGGTCTTATCCGTGGAGATATGTGCAAATGACGGCTTTTCCATTCCACGAAATATGTATACGAAAGCGTTTGATTATGATAAAATAAAGGGTATTCTTACAATCAGGACTCGTCTGCCCGGCGATTTTATCGTGATCAACACGGACGGCAGACGGAAAAGCTTCTCGGATTATCTGACGGACAGCAAGGTCGACCGCAGGATGCGGGACCGGATTCCCGTGGTCGCATGCGGGCAGGAAATCCTGTGGGCGGTCGGATATCGGAGCGGCGAGTCCATGAGGATCGGCGCGGATACGAAGAGAATACTCGTGATGACATTCAGAAAGAAAAGTTCGGAGGAATAACATGAAAGATACAATCAAAGTGATGATCACTGAGGAACAGATAGAGAAGAGGATCGAAGAGGTCGCTGAGCAGATCAGTCGTGATTACGCCGGCAAGCAGGTGCATATGATCTGCGTTCTCAAGGGCGGCGTGTACTTTATGACAATGCTCTCCAAGAGAATTGATCCGGAAGTACCGGTCTCCCTCGATTTCATGTCCGTCTCCAGCTATGGGGACGACACAAAGTCCTCAGGTATCGTCAAGATCATCAAGGACCTTGACGAGCCGCTGATCGGCAAGGATGTCCTCATCGTCGAGGATATTATCGACTCGGGCAGAACTCTGTACTATCTCATGGGCATGATGCGCGAGAGAAAACCGAATTCGCTGAAACTGTGCACACTGCTCGATAAGCCGGACAGACGCGTGCGCGATGTTCGAGTAGATTATCTCGGCTTTGAGATCGAGGACCGCTTCGTCGTGGGATGCGGCATGGATTATCAGCAGAGATACAGAAATCTGCCGTATATCGGAGAAATTGTATTAACAGGTGAGGAAAATTGAACGCAAAACCATCGAGAAGAATCGTAACGTATATGTTCCTTGCGCTGGCGATCGTGATGATGTATTACTATTTCGCCGGCAGATTTGACACAGGGAACCTGTATACCTATAAGGAGTTCAAGGAAGCCCTGGCGAACGGTAACGTCGAATCCGTCACGATCCGGCCCAACGCCCAGGGAACGACCGGTCAGATCGTGATCCGGATGAAGGATAATGAGCTGCGCCGCATGTATGTGACGGACATCCGCGAAGTCGAAAAGGATGTGGAAAAATACGAAGCTGTCGAGGTCGCTGTCGACGATATCCCGTCGGACAACGGCATGATGTCGTCTGTTTTCCTGATCGTCGCGGCAGCCGGGATCTTTATGCTCTTCTTTGTGCTGATGAACCGGCAGGGCGGCGGCACGAACGCCCAGATGATGAATTTCGGCAAGAGCCGGGCCAGAATGACGACGGCGGAAGATCAGAAGGTCACATTCCGCGACGTTGCGGGCCTTGACGAGGAGAAACAGGATCTGGAGGAACTGGTGGATTTCCTCCGGGATCCGGCGAAATACACGGCGCTCGGAGCGAGGATCCCGAAGGGCGTCCTGCTCGTAGGGCCTCCCGGAACCGGAAAAACGCTGATCGCCAAGGCGGTCGCCGGAGAAGCCGGCGTACCGTTCTTCTCGATCTCGGGTTCCGACTTTGTCGAGATGTTCGTCGGCGTCGGCGCGTCCCGTGTGCGCGATCTTTTCACGGACGCCAAGGAGAACCATCCCTGCATCGTTTTCATCGATGAGATCGATGCGGTCGCAAGGCGCAGAGGCGCAGGTCTCGGCGGCGGCCATGACGAGCGCGAGCAGACGCTCAACCAGCTGCTTGTCGAGATGGACGGCTTCGGGGTCAACGAGGGCATTATCGTTCTTGCGGCGACGAACCGCGTAGATATACTTGATCCCGCCATTCTTCGTCCGGGCCGGTTCGACCGGAAAGTCGCGGTCGGTATGCCGGATGTCCGCGGCCGCAGGGAGATCCTGGCGGTCCATTCGAAGAACAAACCGCTCTCCGACGATGTCGATCTCGACCAGGTCGCGCAGACGACAGCAGGCTTTTCGGGAGCGGATCTTGAGAACCTGATGAACGAGGCGGCGATCTACGCGGCAGGAGCGGGAAGGCCCTATATCATTCAGAAAGATATTCAGCAGGCGTTCATCAAGGTCGGTATCGGAGCTGAGAAACGCAGCAAAGTCATGTCCCGGAAGGATAAAGAGATCACGGCTTATCATGAATCCGGACATGCGATCCTGTTCCACGTGCTGCCGCAGGTGGGTCCTGTCTACTCTGTATCGATCATTCCGACAGGTATGGGGGCTGCCGGCTATACAATGCCGCTGCCGGAGAAGGATGAGATTTTCAATACCCGCAGCCGCATGCTCGAGGAGATCACCGTCGATCTCGGCGGCAGAGTTGCTGAGGAGATCGTGTTCGGGGATATCACGACCGGCGCGTCGCAGGATATAAAGCAGGCGACCGCTCTGGCCAAAGCCATGGTCATGAAGTACGGTATGTCGTCGAAGATGGGACTCATTGCCTACGACGACGATTCCGGCGAAGTGTTCATAGGCAGGGATTTTGAGAAGACCCGCAGCTACAGCGAGCGCACAGCGGATGAAATTGACGAAGAAGTCCGGAATATTATTGACCAGTGCTACAGGAACGCAAGGGGAATTATCCTGCAGTACCGGAATGTGCTGGAAGCTTCAGCCCGATTGCTGCTCGAGAAGGAAAAAATCGGAAGGGAAGAATTCGAGGCTTTGTTCGAGTCAAATCCGACTGTTTCCGCAGATGAGACGGCGAAGTTAGCGGACTGACGGAGGCCAGTACTGATTCCGCGCTCTGAAGAATGGAGATGCGCGAGTCATAAAAGAGGAGTTGAATAAGATGGAACGAGACGGAAAAAAAGAGTATCGGCGAATGAGATATGTCTCGCTAATGCGTCCCGTTTTTCGGAAAAGAGCAGTCTTCAGCGATGAGACCGGTCACTATCGGCGGCCGGCCCAGCCGAAGGCAGGCGATGATGTGACAATCCGTCTGCGAACAATGAAGAATAATGTCGACGCGGTCTATTATATCAGCGGCTCTAAGCGGCAGAGAATGGATCTTGCTGAGGTGAAGGGTGGATTCGACTTTTACGAGACGACGATACACCTGGGTACGGAAAAAGTCCTGTACTATTTTGAGCTGCAGGTCGAGTCGGCTACATGTTATTACAATAAAATGGGCATAACAAGGGACCTCAGCGAGCGGAACAGTTTCCGCATCGTGCCGGGATTTTCGACGCCGGAATGGTCCCACGGAGCGGTCATGTATCAGATCTATACCGACCGTTTCTGCAACGGCGATCACTCGAACGACGTGCTTTCCCGCGAATACACGTATCTGGGAGAGTTTTCGAGGCAGATCAAGGACTGGGATCAGCCGCCGGAAAACATGGATGTCCGGAATTTCTATGGCGGCGATCTGGCGGGGATCCTGAAAAAGCTGGATTACCTGCAGGATCTGGGCGTTGAGGTCATCTACCTCAACCCGATCTTTGTCTCGCCGTCCAATCACAAATACGATATTCAGGATTACGACCATGTGGATCCGCATTTCGGCACGATCGTGAAGGATGAAGGGAACCTTCTCAGCTGGGACGACAGGAGCAACGCCCACGCGACGCGCTATATATGCCGGTCAACGGACCCGGAGAATCTGGCGGCGTCGGATGCGATGCTGGCCAAACTCTCGGCGGAGATCCACCGGAGGGGAATGAAACTGATCCTGGACGGCGTGTTCAACCATTGCGGCTCCTTTAACAAATGGCTGGACCGCGAGCTTATATACGAGGATCAGCCGGGCTACGACAACGGCGCGTTCGTCGACAAGGATAGCCCGTACCATTCGTTCTTTAAGTTCAATAACGAGCATGCCTGGCCGTACAATGAATTCTATGACGGCTGGTGGGGACATGCGACGCTGCCGAAGCTCAACTACGAGGCAAGCCAGGAACTGTTTGATTATATCATGAAGGTCGGCAGAAAATGGGCCTCCCCGCCGTACAACATCGACGGATGGCGGCTCGATGTCGCTGCGGATCTCGGCAACACGCAGGAGTTCAATCACTATTTCTGGCGGGAATTCAGAAAGGCGGTCAAGGAAGTCAACCCGGACGCGCTGATCCTTGCGGAGCACTACGGCGATGCGAAAGAATGGCTCGGCGGAGACCAGTGGGACACCGTCATGAACTATGACGCGTTCATGGAGCCGGTCTCCTGGTTCCTCACCGGTATGGAAAAACACAGCGATGTCTTTCGGGAGGACCTGCTCGGCAACGGCGAGGTCTTCACCAGCGCCATGCGCTATCACATGGCCAGCTTTATGGGTCCGTCGCTCCTTTGCGCCATGAACGAGCTCGACAATCATGATCATTCGAGGTTCCTGACGAGGACGAATCACCTTGTCGGCCGCGTCTCTGCTCTGGGACCGGAGGCAGCCAGCAAGGGTATTGTCGTGCCGGTCATGCGGGAGGCGATTCTTATTCAGATGACCTTTATCGGCGCTCCGACCATCTATTACGGCGATGAAGCCGGTGTTGTCGGCTTTACCGATCCGGACAACCGGAGGACCTATCCGTGGGGCCATGAGGACCGGTCGCTGATCGACTTCTATAAACTGGCGATCCGGATCCACAAGAAATATGAGCCGCTCAAAACAGGCTCGATCAAGGAACTGGGATCCGGCTACAACTACATTTCCTATGGACGATTCGATGAGGAGGAGCAGTTCGTGATCGCCGTCAACGCCGGCGAGGATCCGCTTCCTGTGGAAATCCCCGTCTGGGAGATCGGCATTACACAGAACGCCAACACGGAAATGGTAAGACTGTTGTCTACGGATAAAGACGGCTACTCCACAAGCCCGAAAAAGCATCTTGTTACAGGCGGAATCATGACGCTGGACCTCAAGCCTTACGAGGCGGTGCTGCTGTATCACAAGGGGACCGGTGACGAGGAAATCAGAAATATAATATAAACGAACGAGGTATGCATATGAAAAAGAGAGTACTTGCAGCTGCAATTGCGGCAATCCTGTGTCTTGGCGGATGTTCGACCGGTGGTTCGACCGGCGGCGCGGTCCCGACGGATGAGAGCGCGATTCCCGTCACCGAGGATACCATCGAGAAGACAGGCGTTGACCGCTTTGTGAAGATTCCCGATTACAAGAGCGTCTCCATTGAGAGGAAACTGAAACCGGTGACCGACGAGGATCTTCAGGAAGCGTACGAAGTCGACCTCAACCAGTACAGGATCGATGTCCCCAACATGGAAATCGGAGACTATTTCTGGGTAACGATGGATTATGAGGGCAAGATCGACGGCGAGAGCTTTGCCGGTTCCTCCGCGACAAATTATGATCTCAAGATGAGTCAGGGGACCTTCCCGGATTCTTTTGAGAGCCAGCTGCTCGGTCATGTACAGGGCGACAGCCTGACGATCGATGTCGAGTTCCCGGAGGATTATGACAACAGGGACATTGCGGGGAAGACAGCGACCTACGATATCAAGATTACCCGCGTATCCGTCGCTCTCGGCGAGCCGACGCCGGATTGGACGAAAATGTATTTCGGGCAGTCGGTCGAGGAATACAAGGCCGCCAAGCTCGAGGAGGTCACAAAGAAGCATGAGGCGGAGGCCGATACAAAGCTCCGCACGGACGCCTGGTTCGCGGTCTTTGACAAGTCGGATGTTCTTGCTTACCCGCAGGATCTGCTTGATACCTGGACAAAATACAGCCAGAATACCTACGCCAGGTACGCGGAAAACCTTGGCATGAACTACGAGGATTTCCTTGCCGAGTACGGCGTGACCGAGGAGGCGATCAGCGAGAATTCAAAGCGCTATGTAAAATCCTATCTGGTCGCGACAGCGATCATGGGGCAGGAAGGTATCAGTCCGGATGATCAGGAGTATCGCGCGAAGAAAAGCCAGCTGCTTTCTTCCTCGGGCTATGCTTCTGAGGACGCTGCCATTGCAAATGGCATCACGAGCGAAAATATTGATATGACCGTGCGCTATTATCTGGCCTGCGATGCGATCCTTGCAAATGCAGAGATCAAAAACGCGGAAGCCGCCGCGGCAGACAGTTCGGGTTTATCCTCTGCGGATGAAACGGAAGAGGAATACACGGAAGATACAGAGGAAGAGGATTACGAAGAGAACTGATCCTTCCTATGGTTCCCTGAGCGGGACCGGTAATAATGAAATATCGAAGAAAAAAGCATGTCGGTGCAGAGCGCCGGCATGCTTTTTTTAATGCCTGACCCGGCAGACATCGCGAAATTGGAATCGCTGTATTGACATACTGTAGTACACACAATATAATGATTAAGAAATTATCAATTTTGAATTGATAATTAGATATGCACATTGATTGAAATAATTATTAATGTGTAATACACAGCATTATCATATGTCTGTATACTGGGGAGTGTACTTACATAGACAGGGAGACAAGGAAGTTTCCCGCATACTGTCTGCAAGATCCAGCAGGCGGGAGGGGAATTATGGGAAGGGAGAATATCGAAGCGGCTCTAACAATGGAGATGCGGCGGGGCACGATCGTCCTCGTCTGCCTGTGCTGCCTCGATGAACCGGTTTACGGATACGGTCTGGTCGAACAGCTGGCTAAGAAGGGTATTCCGGTTGAAGCCAACACCTTGTATCCGCTCCTTCGACGTCTCTCTTCCCAGGGACTCCTTGAGGATAAGTGGGACACGAGCAGCGCAAAGCCGCGGAAGTATTACTGTATCACGGAAGAGGGAAAAAGGATAAGAAGTGACCTGATCAGGCAGTGGATGCGTATGTCTGAAGCGATGAAGGATATCATGAAGGTCATCTGACATAGATGGAGGAGAAGCGTGGTTGAGAGAATTATTGACCGTTATGTGGCAGAGGTCATGAGATATATACCGCCGATGGAGAGATTCAAAGCCGAGAGAGATCTGAAGGAAGTGATCTATGAGATGCTCGACGACTATATGGAGGGAGAGCGGCCGGTCGGACGCGACGCGAGAGCGGTCATCCGTGAACTCGGTCCCGCCTACTATGTAGCGTCGGAGTATAACCAGAGAAAGAGAAAAGCGAGACATCGGCGGAAAATTGTTGTGAGATGGGCGTTTGAACGGTTTGTGCAGATCATGTTTGCACTGTCCATGTTCTTTGTGGTCATCGGGGTGGCGGCGCTCGCGCTCGGGCTCACGGACAACATGATCGCGATCTTCGCCGGTGCGATCCTGGCGATCGGTCTGGTCATTATCGGTATGTTCAGGCCGCTTCCGGATCCGAATCGGAAAGCGAGAAGAAAACGTGTGAAGTAACCGCAGGCGGTCATTGACAGGATGAAGGAGAAGAGGATGGAATATCGTATAGAACATGATTCGATGGGAGAAGTCAGAGTTCCGGCAGACCGGCTCTGGGGCGCGCAGACGGAGAGGAGCCATGAGAATTTTCCGATCGGCGTCGGAATCGAGACAATGCCGGCGGAGATCGTACACGCATTCGGCGTCCTGAAGAAGGCGGCCGCCCGGGCCAATAACGTTCTGGTCAGGGAGAGGATGACGGATGAGAAGCTTGCGGCTATTTCCGCAGCCTGCGACGAAGTCATTGACGGCACGCTGCTAAGGGAGTTCCCGCTGGTCGTCTGGCAGACGGGTTCCGGTACGCAGTCCAACATGAACGCCAATGAAGTGATCGCGAATCGTGCAAATCAGATCGCCGCCAAAAAACTGTGTCACCCCAACGATGATATCAACATGAGCCAGTCGTCCAACGACACATTTCCGACGGCTATGCATATCGCCGCGGTGATCGCTCTGGAGGACAGACTGATTCCGGCGATTGAAACGCTGATCGGGACATTCAGGAAAATTGAGGCCGAGAATCCGGATGTAGTGAAGTCGGGACGTACTCACCTGCAGGACGCGACGCCGATCAGGTTCTGTCA
>JAZRKZ010000471.1:0-2831 GCA_045646565.1 Lachnospiraceae bacterium | reverse complement strand
GCTTTTAACATTCATATCAGATACCTCTCGTAATTTTGGATTTTACCAACTGGCAGGTCAGTAATAATCCAACTTTACTTGAGGTATTTTTCTTGGTCAAGGCTGTTTCCCATCACTGTTTAAAGTATACAGGAAGCTTAGGTTTGGATATCAGTCGCAGTCAAAACTTCCTGAAAGCTTCCATTACTGGTTCTTGTTGACGATTCTTGTCTCGAACTTTCCGGTCTCAATATCGATGTAGCGGACGAAAAGGGATACCTTGTTGTCCTCGTTGAGGTTCGTCCAGATCATATCTGTCAGCTCGTCGATGCAATTCGGAAGCTCTACCGGGATCGGCTCGCCTTCGAAGCTCGGGATCGGGTTGCCGTCATCAATATATGTGCTGATGAAATGGCCTTTGCCGGCCAGCGCCGGTGAATAGCTGTATGTAAAGCGGTGGTCGCTGTCCGGGTTTCCGTCCGCGCTCTTTAAGATCGACAGCGCATAATTGAAGTTGTCGCCTTTGAGGCGGATGACGCCGGAAATTCTCGGCGTGTAGTTCGGAGCGTCCGGCTCATAGCGGCGTGAGCGAAGGCTCTGTTCAAATGTAAACTGGCGGTCCATCCCCTCATAGATCGTGTCTGTCTGATCACCGTTCGTCACAATCGTCTTTGATCCGAGAACTCTGACCGGAGCATAAATGATGAGGCTCGGATCCTCCATCTTGGATTCATCGAACGCCTGCGTGCGAAGTCCGTCGCCGTCAGCCACAAATATACGGTTGCGGGAATTGGCGCTTCTGCCCATGATGAAATAAGCAGCGACCGCGCTCTTGCCATCCGCGCTCCTGCCCATCACGATGCCGCGGCCCGGATATGTTTTCGACGCCAGAAGCTCACCCAGATTCTGAATTTTCATGGTTTTGATACCTCCTCTAAAACCTTTTGTCCATCTGACACGCGGGTCCCACCCCGGTCCCCGCATGAAATCAGCATACTGTTGAAGAGTCACACTTGTTTCTCCCCGGATATTGCTGCCCTGCATTGGTCCCATACAATATAGCTTAAAATCTGCGTTTCGGCAAGATGAAGGTTCGCAATACATGAAACTTTGGAGAAATCCAATAAAAATGGATTTTTTCACTTCCCTGCCTCTGTTTATTCTCCTAATCATTTCCCGCATGCACAGGCATTTTGTAAAATTGTTATGCAGGCTTTTGCGTCCGATCACTCTCCTGTCGGCAGAAGGGGCGCCAGTGCTGCATATGTAGTTTTAGAAACACCAACGCAACATCAGGGAATTCTATGAGCAACACAGGACAAATGATGCTGCTCTATCTTTCGCAGAATATCAACGGCTTTTTAAGTGCAAATAACTGTTCGGAGATAGACGCAGCGCGGGGATCGGGCCTCAATCTATCCACTCTGAACAGCTGGATCTGCAGAAAAGCTTACCCAAGATGGAAAAATCTCATAAAACTTGCTGATTTTTTCGGCTGTCCGATCTATGAGCTCATAGAGGACCCGGAAAGACGGGATAAAAGCCTGCGTTTCCTCACGCAGTGGCAGCGTTCACTTCTGACAAGAGATCAGTCGTCCCCCGAGATGCACGATATTTTCAGAGAACTGTGTGATCCTGATTGCGATCTGGATACGGAATCCCTTATGAGACTGCTTGCCTATATTAAGGGCCTTAATAAGAAATCATGACGGCAGCGTCCGTATAAAAAACCACTATGCATGATCGGCAGCATTCCCTGCCGGACATACATAGTGGTTTTTATTGTCAAAACTTTTCTTTATAAAGCTCTCTCGTTCTCCGTATTCACTGCGGTCTCACGCTCACTTCTCCGCTGCTGACATTCTCATATGTCCCATCTTCATAGCGGATGCGCAGGCTGAAATCATCGTTGACGGCCTCGCAGTATCCGTGTTTTGCGTACGCGCCCGTATGCCTTGCGTCTGTCACCAGAACATGCCGCCCGACGGAGATGCACATATTCCGGTATTCATCCAAATACGCCTTCTTCCCATCCGGCCACGAGCTCCGCATGCGGTCCATCTCTTCGATCATGCAGGAAACAAGACCGGCTCTGGCAATCGGATGGCCCACGGTCATCGCGATCGATCCGGCAATCTCCCGCAGCTCCTCCGGGAAATCTTCCGGCATCTGATTCACATTCACGCCGATTCCGACAACGACATACTGAATGGTCCCGGTCTCGCTCTCTACAGACATTTCTGTCAGGATCCCGCAGATCTTCCTGCCGTCCATTAAGAGATCGATGACCCATTTGATATCGGGGCGGACCCCGCAGGCACGACTGACCGCCCTCGCAACAGCCACAGCCGTCCAGGCTGTAATCGTGACGATCTGCGACGGCTCACAGGTCGGCCGCAGCAGGATAGAGAAATAGATTCCCTTGTCCCGCGGAGAATGAAAACTGCGGCCGAGACGACCGCGGCCCGCGGTCTGCTCATTTGCAACGACAACGGTACCGTCCAAAGCTCCGTTCATAGCCAGTTCCGCCATCCGCCGGTTCGTAGAATCCGTCGTGCTGAGAATCTGCACCGTCTTCATCCGCTCCTTACCGATGACCCCCATGACATCGCCTACTGTAATGCGGTCAGGACTGCTTATGAGACAATATCCCTTGTTGGTCGTGGACGCGATTCCATACCCTTCTTTTCTGAGGGCTTTCACCGCAACGTTCACTGCCGCCCGTGTCACTCCCAGCTGACTGCTGATCTTTTCGCCGGACACATAGCCCTGCTCTTTTTTCAGAATTGCTAATACCGCCTCTTTCGTCATAATCTGCTCCATCATTTCCTGACCGTGATTATGAAGTCGGA
>JAZRKZ010000470.1:0-2549 GCA_045646565.1 Lachnospiraceae bacterium | reverse complement strand
GCCTTGATCTCATCGAACTTGCCCGCATTGACCAGATCCTTCGGGACCATCCAGCTTCCGCCGCAGGCAACGATCCTGTCATACGCGAGGTACTCTCTGACGTTCTTCGCGCTGATCCCGCCGGTGGGCATGAAGCTCAGGTTCACGTAAGGAGCTGCGACAGCCTTGATCATCTTGAGGCCGCCTGCGGGCTCCGCGGGGAAGAACTTGACGAAATCGAGGCCAAGCGCCATTGCCTGTTCCATCTCGCTGGGAGTCTGTGTGCCGGGCGTCACCGGGATGCCCTTGTCCAGGCAGTATTTCACGACTTCCGGGTTGAGGCCGGGGCTGACGATGAACTTGGCGCCGCACTCTACCGCGCGGTCGACCTGCTCAGTGGTCAGGACTGTGCCTGCGCCGACAAGGATCTCGGGGAATTCCTGGACCATATTCTTGATAACGTCTGCTGCCGCGGCAGTGCGGAATGTGACTTCCGCGCAGGGAAGTCCGCCTTCCACAAGCGCTTTCGCCAGAGGGGCCGCGTCCTTCGCGTCATCCAATACTACTACGGGAACAATACCGATCTTTCTGAATTCAGCTTTAAAATCTTTCATTTTCCTATACATCTCCTTTTACTTACAAGCTGACGTATCTTTAATTAACACTATTTTAAATGTTCAGAATTTCATTGTACATGGACAAGTTCACAGAAAAAATGGACGGTTCGGTGACAGGGGGGCTGCCGCATTTGAAGAATGAGTATCATCAGAATCATTTCTTCCATGCGACAGCCCCCCTGATTCTCCCGCAGGCTCTATTTTGACGCAATGATCGTCTCAAGCCTGCTCGTCAATTGATATTTTCCGGTCGTTTCATCCTGCTCAACATAGCCGAGGTAATGGAGAGAACGCAGGATACGATGCGTCGTGCTCTTATTCAGATCAAGAGCCCTTGCAATTTCTATCAGACCGGAAGGACCGTGCGCGGCAAGGTATTCAACAGCGCCGAACAACCGGTCTGCTACCTGTATCGGGTTTTTGTTCTCCATACTCCTCCCTGTGCTGAATGATTCCGGAAATCACTTTCCGAAACGGCTGTAATCCAGATATGCTCCCTTCATCGGGCTCGCCGCCAGTTCGCTGAACAGGCGGAGCACACCGCTCTTATACTTGCGCTCTTTCGGCGCCCACACCGCGCGGCGCTTTTCAAGCTCTGCATCCACTTCTTCGGGCGTCTTCTTCTCCCCTTTGATTCCGACGATATTGAGCTTTCTCGCAAAAACATCGAGCTCGATCAGGTCGCCTTCCTCAACAAGAGCAATCGGGCCGCCCGCCTGCGCCTCAGGGCTGCAGTGTCCGATGACAGGGCCTGTGGAAGCGCCTGAAAAACGTCCGTCAGTGATCAGGGCAATGCTCCTGCCGAGCTCTTTATCCGAACTGATCGCCTCAGAGGTATAGAACATCTCAGGCATACCGCTTCCCTGGGGTCCCTCGTAGCGGATAAACACCGCATCTCCCTTATTGATCCTGCCATGCAGGACCGCGTCGAGGCAGTCCTCTTCGCTGTCGAAGGGACGGGCGTACAGAAGTGCCTTGTACATTTCTTTGGGGCAGGCGGTATGTTTGATGACCGCTCCTTCCGGTGCCAGATTTCCCTTGAGGACAGCAATACTTCCATCGGTACCGATGGCATTGTCGAAGGGACGGATGATGTCTTCCTTCGTGATATTGATCCCGTACTTTTTGTTGGCTTCCTCCAGCCATTTCGCACAGCCTTCATAGAAGCCGTTCGCTTTGAGCTCATCCAGGTTCTCGCCGAGAGTCTTCCCTGTGACGGTCTTCGCGTCCAGATGAAGGACGTCCCGGATCTCTTCCATGATGGCAGGCACGCCACCGGCATAGTAGAAGAACTCAGCCGGCCACTGTCCCGCGGGGCGAAGGTTGAGCAGGTAGTGCGCTCCTCTGTGCAGCCTGTCGAAGGTATCGCCGTCAATGGTAAGGCCGTATTCGCGGGCGATCGCGGGCAGATGCAGGAGCGTATTTGTGCTTCCGGAGATCGCGGCATGTACCATGATGGCGTTCTCCAGGGAATCCATTGTCACGATATCGGAGGGGCGGATGCCCTCTTTTGCCAGCTCTACGGCTCTCTGGCCTGCGCGATACGCGTACTTAAGAAGGTCCGGGCTCGTTGCGGGCAGCAGGGCGCTGCCGGGCAGGGAAAGGCCCATGGCTTCCGCCATGATCTGCATCGTGGACGCAGTGCCGATGAAACTGCAGGCGCCGCAGCTGGGGCAGGCATTTTCCTTGGCCCAGTTCAGTCTTGCCTCATCGATCTCTCCGCGCTCGAACTGCGCGCTGTACATGCCAAGCTGCTCCAGTGTCAAAAGCTCGGGGCCGGCACTCATGGTCCCGCCGGTGACCACGATGGACGGAATATTGACGCGCGCCATACCGATCAGATTTCCGGGCATTCCTTTATCACAGCTTGCGATATATACTCCGCCGTCAAAAGGGGTCGCATTCGCATGGATCTCGATCATATTGGCGATCATCTCGCGGCTGGCGAGCGAG